>JALEGL010000006.1:0-300000 GCA_022763185.1 bacterium
TGCACGGGAGTGAAAAAATCAAAACCGTGTTTTGATTTTTGAGAGGGTCGTGAGGCCCTCTACAAAAAAGAGCGAAGCGGGAAGAGATCAGAGACTCGGTTCGTTATCCAAAGCATAAGAAGAAATAAAGAGAAGAGGCCATGAAATATGGCCAATGAGCTCAGTAAAAAGGTGTGTAATTTACATACCTTTTTTTAATGGTGGTGATTTAAAATTAGCATCAATAATTTCAATAGATTGCGCATTTTAGTCCGTTTTTTTGCTGTTTAGCCTATAAATACTTAAAAAAAAAGGCTCTATTTTAAAGAACTTAGATTTTTTGGGTGCAAAAGCCTTGCATTTTGATGTAGGCTATATAGATAAGTAAGCGTTAAAAGTAGAGCATACTTTTAACATAAAAAGAGATTTTTTAAGTTATTTCAATAACTTATGTTTTTTTAAATGCTTTGCTAAAGTATTCAATCAGACATAATCTCTATAATGTGTAGGTAGCAAAAGGTCTTTTAAAGTGGGATTTGGCTCTCATTTTTTAAGGCCTTTTTCTTTTTTTAAGGCATTTTTTATAAAAAAGTGGGAAATGGTTTCAATAAAAACATTAAGTTATGAGAATCTTTGATTTTCATTTTTTTTCAAGGTAGGCTCATTTTTAATGATTCGTTCTGATCTTAGACCCATATTACTGTTTTCCAGTGTTTTAGAAGCCAATGCGTTTATGAGCCATTTTCTTAAAGGAGAAGAGTTGGTTTGGAGTTTTGCCCACCATTATGGTTACAGCATGATGGATAAGCCATTTAAGTTGACCTGTGTGGTGACGGGTTTTACGCCTGAACAAGCGACCAAAGGTTTAGAAAGTGCATTGGAAAGATTTCCTCACAGCAATATACTGATGGGTCTGGGGGTTTGTTCAGGTTTAGTTAAAACCGCAGCTCGAGGAGATATGTGCTTGGCAAAACGCGTGCAACTGGAAAGTGATAAAACTTATGTTTTGGGCGATCATAAATTACAGGTATTGCAGGAAAGTTGTGAAAGTAAGGGGACCAAAGTACTCCAAGCCATGTATACCTGCGCACAACACTTGCGTTCAAGCACAGAAAAAGCGGCTGTACATGTTGCCAGTCAATGTGACGTTTATGATACCAGTTCAGCAGCTTGGGTTAAGGTGGCCTTGGAACAGCATAAATCGTGCTTAATTTTTAAAACGGTGGCGGATAATGCTCAGGAAATTATCTCTCCAGATTTCTTAGCGTCTATGGACAAGTTTGGGCATCTACGTGCAGGAAAAGTTTTTTTGAAACGAATTTTTAATTCCAGCTTGTATAAAAGTCTACAAAAACTCAATCCCAAAGCCATGCGTCTGTTGTTACAGCCACAGGCACAGATGGTTTATGCCTTATTAAATGATGTTAAGAGTCAGCAAAGTTATTCCGAGCAAGAAACTGTAAAAAGAGAAGATCCACAACTTTCCTTGTTGGATCCAGCGTAACAAGAGTTTTAAAGCAAAAAAACCGGAAATAAAAGCGGTTATAAACGCCACAGTTGCCTCTGTCCATTGGATAGAGGATAAATCACCGCGCAAAGTTAAAAGAAATGCTGCAAAAATAGTGGGTATGGAAAGAATAAACGCATAATCACCAACCAACTTTCGCTCGGCTTTAAGATGCATTAAAGTGGCAATACAACTACCAGAACGAGATATACCCGGAAGCACAGCAAAAGCTTGTGCCAAACCCACCCAAATAGAGTCACGCAGGTTGAGCTGTTTAATGTTCTTACGACCTATAGGGGCATAGCGACTACTCAATAAAATAAAGCCATTGAGGATAAACAAACAGGCCAACAAAATAGGTTTTTGACCAATAAATTCAATGTGGTCTTTGATGAGAAGCGCAAGGCAACCCGTCACAAAAAAGCTGATCGTGACCAACCCTAAAAAGTGCAGATGGGTATCATGTGTTGGCAGCCATTGTTTTTGCTTGAGACTTTGAATACAATATACTGGCAGCTGTTTGCAAGCCCGTAAAAGTTTAAGGCACTGAACACGAAAAACAATCAATGTGGCCAGAAGTGTTGCCAAGTGAACAAAAACATCTAAAAATAAAGGTGCCTCTTGATCAAACATAAGATCTAAAATGGCCAGGTGTCCTGAACTGGATACGGGGATAAATTCAGTTAAGCCTTGCAGAAGGCCCATGAAAAATGCACCCAGTAAAGTCATGCTTAAAATTTATCCTTTTTGACAAAACTCAGATAATACTGAAGTTCAGCGATGGACTCCTTAATATCATCTAAAGCCCGGTGTTTGTTTTGTTTTTCAAAGTGCAAGTTGTAATGGCGTTTGAAAACTTCTTTAAATGAAGACACATCCACCATTCTGTAATGAAGCATGTTGGATAAAAGCGGCATGTAGGCATCAATAAACTTTCTGTCTTGACCAATGGAGTTGCCGGCCAGAATGATTTTGTCTTTGCTATGAAAATGCTGTTTGAGCTGCTGACACAAATCGACTTCAATTTTAGTTAAGGCGGGTGCGGAAGGGATTTTAGCCGTTAAGCCACTTTCGCCGTGGGTTTTTACGCACCATTCATCCATACGCTCTAAAACTTCTGGCGGTTGAAACACGGGTGTTTCAAAGCTGTGCAAAACATTAAATTGCTCATCGGTGATGATAATGGCAACTTCAATAATTTTATGAATCTGTGGCTCAAGACCTGTCATTTCCATATCCAGCCAAAGATATTGACCACACTTTTTTTGATTTGCCATGAGACGCTTTTAGCATAGCTTATCATGATCCACAAAACGTAGCGGCTTACTTTAAGAACTTTTTACGCAAAGGGGTACCCAAAGGTAGCCGGTACCTTTGGGTACTTCTATTAAGCTTGAATACCCTGACATTTTTCTGTAAATGAGGGGGCATGTTAGAAGTAGCTTTGGTGCATCCACAGATTCCATGGAATACCGGTAACGTTGGCCGAACCTGCGTGGCCACTCAAACCAAACTGCATTTGGTTAAGCCCCTGGGTTTTGATTTGGATGATAAAAAAATGAAGCGAGCGGGCTTGGATTACTGGCCCAATTTAGATCTACAGGTGCACGCTAACCTAGAAGATTTTCAAAATTATCTGGAGCAAAACAACAGGCGTCCTATCTTATTTTCTCGTTTTGCCACGCAATCTTATCTCGACTTTGACTACACCAATAAAGATGTTTTAATTTTTGGTTCTGAAACAAAAGGTTTACCGGATGAGTTTAAGCAACAACATCCAACACTCTTGGCCAATATTCCAACACCAGGACAAGTAAGAAGCTTGAATTTGTCTACATCTATGGCCATAGCTTTGTTTGAAGCAAGACGCCAGATTACTTAATAAAATTAATCAGTTAAGCTTTGTTTTTTGCTTTTGCGCCGTGCTTGAGTTTTTTTTCTAAGTGGGATAAGAAAAAAAATTATGAAAACAAAGCTCGATCCCTGTCCTAAATCTCCAAACTGTGTGTGTAGTTTTGATACTCCTAAGTCAGATTCGCATTACATTAAACCCATTCGATTACGCAGAAAAACTCAAGGCTTGGCGCATTTGTATGAGTTTTTGGAAGCTAGAAAAGACTGTACAGTGTTGGCTAAAAAATCCAATTACATCAAAGCAGTCTTTGTAACCCCCCTTTTAAGGTTTAAAGATGATGTTGAGTTTTTACTCGCAGAAAATGGCCGAACATTGCATGTGCGTTCAGCATCAAGAGTTGGTCATTCTGATTTAGGAACAAACCGACGTCGGATAGAAAGCATGCGTAGCGCCATTGAAAAACTTTAAAAGAGTTTGCAGTTAAAAAGCTTAAGAATGGAACACTGAACTTTATGATGCAAAACAATAAAACGTATTATGCAATCAGCTACAAAGATCCTAAAGAAGGGACGATTTTAACCCTTAAAGCTCGGAAAATGGTTGACTCCAGTTTGGGCCTGGGTTTTGTAGCCATCTCTGACTTTGTGTTTGAAAATAATAAGCTGGTGGTGACTCCAGATGAAGAAGCCTTGATGAAGCGCTTGGAAAATGTCAAAACTCTGCATTTATCAATCTATTCTATTTTATCGGTGAGTGAAATGGGTGAAGAAAACAAAGGTTTAAAGTTTAAGCATGATAAGGCCAATGTTTTGCTTATGCCAAACAATAACAAATCGTCTTAGCTTGGCCGTAAATCGTGCCCATACACTATAAAAATACATATCTTTGTGATTTATCTAAAGATGAGTTTATGGCTTTTTTTGCTCAACAAGGTCTGGGGTCAGGTGCAGCAAAAGATATGTTTAAGGCTCTCTATCAACAGCCTTTGAATGATTTAAAAATTTTGTTTACTAAAAATAAACATCTTGACGAAAAGCAATTGAAAATTGATTTACCAGAACATAAAACTACAGTTGCTCAAGATCAAAGTACAAAGTTTCTTATCAATATGTCACATAAAGAAGCTGTTGAAGCGGTTCGTATGCCCATTATCAATCAAAGTTCACAAAGAACAACGGCCTGTGTTTCCAGCCAAGTGGGCTGTGCACTGGATTGTTCATTTTGTATAACCGGTACCTTAGGTTTAAAGCGTAATTTAAAGACTTGGGAAGTGATAGAGCAAGTCTTGTTGATGAATCAACGTTATCCTCAACAGCCAGTAAGCAATGTGGTGTTTATGGGCATGGGCGAGCCTTTTTATAATTACAATGCCATAAAGCGTGCCGCAGAAATTTTAAGTGATCATATGGGGCTCAATATTGCGCGGAAACGTATTACTGTATCAACCGCTGGGGTTGTGCCTAAAATTTTATCTTGGGCCAAAGAAGGCCAAACCAATTTAGCGGTATCTTTGATATCGGCAATACAAGAAAAGCGCAGTCAGCTTATGTCTATCAATGACAGATACCCTTTATCTGAACTGTTGCAAAGTATTGAAAGCTATACGCAAAGCACCGGTAAAAAGGTTTTGTGCGAATATATTCTTATTAAAGATTTAACTGATGGGCAAGAAGATATAGAGGCATTGGCACACCGTCTAAAAAGTCTTAATGTTACGGTGAACTTAATTCCCTACAACGAAAATAAAAGTTTTGCTTATCAACGACCCAGCAAGCAACGTATTCTAAAGTTTAGAGATGACTTACGCCAAAAAGGTATTTTTGCCACCATTCGCTGGAGTTATGGCCATGATATTGGCGCAGCCTGTGGTCAGTTAAAAAAAAATATTTAATTAGAGTTACTAAAAGCCTAATTTAGTTTTATTGCTGAAGAAGTGTGAGCTGAATAAGATGTAATGTTGTGTTGAAATTGATGAAGAGGATATTTTAACCTGCTGGTATGAATGGGCAGAATTGCAACAAACCGCGGGCAGTGTGTATAGCGTTCTTCTTGGCTTGAAGCGAGTTAAGACTTATAAGACTTTGGCATGAATCAACAAGCTACATCACAGTCTCAGACAAATATAAAAAACAGTTTCTAAATTAATAAGTATAAGCTATTAAATTGATTTTTCATGGTTGCTTTATCTTAGATTGAAACTATAATTGTTCTATGCACTTTCGATACAGCGTAATGATTTTTTTTGTTTCCATAGGTTTAGGTTTGAGTAAAACTTTTGCTTGGGATGTTAACAGCTTTAAAAAACCACAGGATAAAATTTTAAAGAAACAACTCAGTCCCATTGAGTATGAAGTAACCCAAAAGAATGGCACAGAACGTCCGTTTAAAAATACTTATTGGGATAATAAAAAAGACGGAATTTATGTTGATGTGGTGTCTGGTGAACCATTGTTCAGTTCTGTCCATAAATTTAAATCAGGAACCGGCTGGCCCAGCTTTTATCAACCTATTGATGGCCATTATATTATTGAAAAAGATGATTGGAGTTTTTTGGGCAAGCGCATAGAAGTGCGCAGTCGTTATGCGGACAGTCACCTGGGACATGTGTTTGCCGATGGTCCAAAACCTACAGGTCTACGCTACTGTATTAATTCTGCCGCTTTAACATTTATTCCTAAACAAGAGTTAAAAGCAAAAGGCTATGCCGAGTATGTCAATATGTTTGATAAAAGCGCCACACAAGAGACAAAGCAACAACTAAAAACAGCCGTGTTTGCAGGCGGATGTTTTTGGTGTCTGGAAAAACCTTTTGATGAACTTAAAGGCGTTAAAAAAACCATCTCAGGTTACAGTGGAGGGAAAGCCAAAAATGCCAAGTACAAAACTGTAGCAGCCGGTGGAACGCAACATATTGAGGCTTTAGAAGTTACCTATGATCCAAAACAAATCAGCTATGAAGATTTGTTGCAAGTGTATTGGAAAAACATAGACCCCTTTGATTCACAAGGACAGTTTTGTGACAAAGGCTATCAATACACGCCGGCTATTTTTTACCAGGGTAGTCAAGAGCAGCAGCAAGCCAAAGCCTCTTTGAGTTTAGCCCAAAGAGTAAAAAAAAAGAATGAAAGTATTGCGGTGAGAATTGTTCCATTGAAGAGTTTTTTTCCAGCAGAAGAGTACCACCAGGATTATTATCAGAAAAATCCAATTCGTTATAAATATTACCGCTACCGCTGCGGTAGAGATCAGCGCCTGCAAGACATTTGGGGCGAAAGATAGCCGTTACTTTTTGCTAAAACTTATTTTTTTAGGTTCAGTTCAATGGGGCAGTGATCGGAACCCATGACTTGATCTTGATGCTGCATGCCTTTTAAGCGGTCTTTGAGTTCTGGGTTACAGCTGAAGTAATCAATTCTCCAACCCACGTTTCTGACTCTGGCTTGAGCGCGGTAACTCCACCATGTGTATTGATCTGGATTTTGATTGAACTCTCTAAAAATATCAAGATAGCCGGCATCCGTGTAAGTGTCCATCCAGGCTCGCTCTTCTGGCAGGTAACCAGCATTGCCTTCATTGGCTTTTGGCCTGGCCAAATCAATGGGTTTATGGGCAATGTTGTAGTCCCCACACAAAATCACATGTTTGCCTTGAGCTTTGAGTTGATCCAAATGCTTGTGCATGGCTTGGCAAAAACGCACTTTATAATCAATACGCTTGCCTTTGTCTTGGCTATTGGGGAAATAGGCATTAACCAAGGTAAACTCTGGGTATTCAATATTCACCACCCGGCCCTCAGCATCAAATTCATCAATGCTCAGACCATTGGTAATATTCAATGGATCTTTTTTAAAGTACAAGGCAACACTGCTGTAGCCTTTTTTTTGGGCACTGAACCAATGTGAATGATACTTTTTAGGGTGGAGTTGTTCTTCTGTGAGTTGGTCTTGCCAAGCTTTGGTTTCCTGAATGGCCACAATATCGGCATCTTGTTGCTCAAACCAGTCCAAAAATCCTTTTTTCCATACGGCGCGAATACCATTCACATTCCAAGATATGAGTTTCATGGTCTATACATGCGGTATGAAGTTTATTTTGTCAACAAAACTGTATTTGACATTTTTTTGCAATCGCCATAAACATGATGTCTCATGTCAAAATAAGAGGTAAAAATGCATTTTAAAATTATCATCGTCTTTGCTTTACTGTCGTTTGAGGCATTTTCACAAAACATTAAAACTTTTCCGTTGGGATTTCATGCTTTGGATCAAGCGCAAAAAATTGTTCCAGAATATACCCAAGCTATTGCTCAAGCCAGTCAGTTGATTGGAAGAGTACTCAGTGAAAAAGAAAATGGAACCGCTTATCTATTTTACAATGATAAAGAATCAAGGTGGGAAGCACATTCAGCCTATCATGTAGTTGAAGATGAGGTGGCAGCTTCTTTACCTTTAGTGATGGAGCTCATGGATAAAACCTGGATCACTTTAGATCCCAATAAGATTGTTTCAACACAAGATGAGCATGATCAAGATAGGGTTCGTTATGAGGTTGAATACAGTGGAGAAAAACCCAATAAAGTTGTTTATCAACATTCAAGCTCTATAGAGTCAGGGACAAGTATTGTTGTAATGGGCTACCCCCACGTCACAACCAAGATAAAAACAAGCTTTGGTCATGCGTTGATGACAAGTGATCGTGGTTTTTGGCTGTCAACAGCAACAACGCAAACCGGTTCCAGTGGTTCTCCAGTAATGGCTTTAGGGGAGGAAGGTGAGTTGAAACTGCTGGGTACCGTGGTGATTGCCCATAATATTGAGCCATTTATGGTGGTGTCCTATAATGTTATAGATAAACGTTTGCCTAGCGTCTTATCGACGATGGATTTTAATGCATGGATTATGGAAGTATCTAAGCCTAAAAAATCTTTAGATAAAATCAATTTAGACATTAGGACTTTCTTCACCGAGCTTTTATCTCCATACATAGGTAAAATGAATGTTTATCCTGAAACGGTGGGGGCTTGGTATCAAGTTGAGTATCAAAAAATCATTCATGATTTAAAAGACTTTTTACAAAGAGCAAAACTAAGGGTAGCCGATAATCCTCACCAAGCAGCTCAGGATATAAAAAAGGGTCTTATAGAATATTATTCACGCAATAACTTGGGCACCACTAAAATAAACACCGTCGATTTTCCGCTCTTAACCCAGCATCAATGGAATCACATAGCCCCTAAAGATCTTAAACCCATATTGCTAGATGAACTCGATAAAAGTATAGGTTACTTGGATGAATACGCAGAACGATTAAGGGATATTGCACAGCTTTTCATGCATGAACAGTTAGAAGAGGTTATTGTAAACGCTCGCAGACTTAACATCATTGAAAATGAAGAAAACTTTGAACATTACAATATCCCCATGATGTCATCGATCAGCGCATATTAATGGATAAAGTTTGGATACTACGCATAAAGTTTAATTTATGTTAGAAGATCCGTGATGTTAACAAAGAATTTTTTAGGCAGTACAGAGTTAGAAGTATCCAAGCTAGGCTTTGGAACCTATAGGGTTGATGCTAGAGTCAAAACCCATGAGCAAGCCTTATCTTATGCTTTGGACCAAGGTGTTAACTTAATTGATACCAGCAGCAATTACATGCATGGTTATTCAGAGCAGTTGATTGGGCAAGTCATCCATGGCAAGATCAAAAAAGGTCAATTAAAGAGGCAAGACTGCGTCATTGTCAGCAAAGCCGGTTATGTTCAAGGTGAAACCTTAGAAAAAACCAAACAGCATGCAGAAACCTATGGCCAAGCCTTGGTTAAAATCAACGATCAACATTGGCATTGCCTGGCACCACATTTTATTCAACAGCAAATTGATCAGTCTTTACAGCGCATGCAGCTCGATCAGATTGACGTTTATTTGCTGCACAACCCTGAATATCTTTTGCCAAGCTTGGGGGAGGAAAAATTTTATAGCGTTATTGAGTTGGCATTTGCAGCTTTGGAAAAGGCAGTAACAGAAGGCAAGATCAAATATTATGGTGTTTCATCCAATACCTTTGCAAGCAAAGACAATCAGGTCAATTTAGATCAAGTATGGACCTGTGCCAATGCGGTGAATCCCAAACATCATTTTAGAGTGATTGAGTTTCCTTTAAACTTGTTTGAGTCATCAGCAGCTGTGGATAAAGATATCAATCTATTAGAAAAAGCGCAGATGTATGGTTTAGGGACCTTGGCCAACAGACCGCTTAATGCGTTTACCCCAGCAAAAGAGCTGTTTCGTTTGGTGAGCTTTAAAATTGATAAAAAAGATGAGGTTCTTTTAGATAAAGAATTGGCCAAGCATTTACAGGCCTTGGTTCAGTGGGAAAAAGAATTCAATCAAATCCCCATGGATGAAAAAGTCCAACCGTTTTTTCTTGGCCATGTTTTGTATGCGCAAAAAGAAAACATCACGGATCTGTTTCAATGGCAGGACTTGTACCGCTATCAAATTCATCCTTTGCTAGAAAACAGCATTAAACAGCTCAGTCAAATTGATGAAATCAGAACCTGGTTGGATGAATACATGACCCAATCCATGCAGTTGATTAAAATATATACAGAGTCTTTAAGCTTAAAAGCGCAAAAAAAATCAGAAGCTTTAATGCATTGGCTAGATGAACAAAACCAAGGTTTAAAACAGTTTAAAAGCCTTTCACAAAAAGTTTTGTCCGTGTATCAATCTTTGCCGGAGTTGAGTTCAGTCTTGGTAGGGATGCGTGAAGAAAAATATGTTGAGGATGTTTTAAACAGTCAAGCAGATTTAGATGAAGAGCAAGCAAAAGCAATTTTACAAGGTTTTAAGGATATCGCTTCATGATTAGTGTTGAAAATGTAAGTAAAATGTTTGGTCCACAAACCTTGTATCAAGATGCATCGTTTTCTATAGAAACCGGACAAAAAATAGCCCTCTTAGGACCCAACGGTGCTGGTAAGTCTACGTTTTTTAAAATCCTGATGGGTGAAGAAGTGGCGGATACTGGAGAAATCAGAACGCCTAAAAATTACAGCATGGGGATGTTACGCCAGGAATGGGAGCCTCCCAAAGATAAAAGTATCTTACAAGCAACCTTGATGGAGTTTAAAGCTTGGTATCAATGCAAACAGGATTTAGAGCAGCTTCAAAAAAACATTAAAAGCAGTGAAACAGCACAAAAAAACTATGCCCAACAAGAAGAAGCATTTTTATCTTTGGGTGGCTTTGCGGTTGAACAAGAAGCCAAGGAGCTACTCAGCGGTTTAGGATTTAAAGAAGAGCAGTTTGATAAGCCTTGCCAGACCTTAAGTGGAGGCTGGAAAATGCGCGTGCATTTGGCAGGACTTTTATTGCAAAAGCCAGAGGCCCTACTCTTAGATGAACCCACCAACCATTTGGATATTCAGTCGGTGGAATGGTTAGAGCGCTTTTTAAAAAACTACCCCTATACGGTGTTAATGATTACGCACGATAGGATGTTGGCGCAAAAAATATGCAAACAAGTCTTGGAATTTGCTCCGCCAAAACTCAACAAGTGGCCGTATCGTGTAGAGCGTTTTGAAAAAGAAAAAGTGGAACGCATGAAAGTGATTCAAGCAGAATATGAAAACAAAATGAAAGAGCTTGAACACCTAGAGCAATTTATTTCCAGGTTTAAAGCCAAGGCCAGTAAAGCCAGACAAGCGCAGAGCAGAATGAAATCGGCTGAAAAATACCGAGAAGACATGGAAAAAATTAAAGCCGAGATGCCCGTCTTTTCCAAAAGGCCGTCTAAGTTTTCTTTACAAATCACCTCTCGCCTACCCAAGGTGGTTCTTTCTTTTGAAAACGCTTGCTTTGGTTACAGTCAAGATAAGCCCTTGTATACTATTGATGAAGTGCTCATTGAGTCTGGAAAAAAAATAGGCGTCATAGGTCAAAACGGTGTGGGTAAAAGTACCTTTTTAAAAACTTGTGCTGGTGAGTTGAAGCTTTTAAAAGGTGAGTGGAAAAAACCAGACAGTGTTGATGTGGCTCTATTTACGCAACATAGAATGGAAGAACTGCCCTTGCAGTACACAGGAATTAATTATTTGCTAGAGAGTACTCAAGGAAACACCATCACTCAAATTAGAGGTGTGTGTGGAACATTAGGCTTAGGTCAAAATGATTTGGACAAAAGCATTGAGGTTTTATCCGGTGGAGAAAAAGCGCGATTGAGTTTGGCCAAGATATTGTTGATGAAGCCAGGTTTATTGCTACTGGATGAGCCCACTAACCATTTAGATATGGAAGCCTGTGATGCCATGCTTAAAGGCTTGGCAGACTACCAAGGAACAGTGATTGTGGTCTCTCACAATAGAGAGTTTCTAGATGGCCTGGTGGATGAAATCATGGAAATTGATAGTCCAGAGGTGCATCGATATCTAGGAAATTACAGTTACTGGCACAATAAACAAATAGAGTTGGGAAAATCTCAAGCCAATCAAGATGAGAGCTCAAAAAACAATGCTGGTCATAAAGCCAAGTCATCGGGTAAAAAAAGCAAAGAACAAAAACGTCAAGAAGCCTTGGAGCGGCAAAAAAAATCGCAAGAGAAAAAAAACTTAGTCAAAAAAAACAAAGAGATTGAAACCCAGCTAGAACAAAACAAACAAGAACTTGCAAGCATCGACCAAGATCTCATGAATCCAGAAACCATGCAATCACCAGAATTTGCCAACATGATGAAGCGCAGAAAAGAGTTAGAGCAAAGCCAAGCAAAATTAGAAGAACAATGGCTTTTGATTCAAGATCAGTTAGAATAAGACTAAATCTTATGAAAAGCTTATAATTAAGCTGAAATGGGCCAAGGATGCTGATTTATTGCTCACAAAAAAAGATAATAAAAACAATAAAATTAATAAGTTACGGTTTTTTTGTTTGGCACTGATATTGCTTTACTATACAGTGTTGTGAAAAGAGAGATTAAAAAAGGAAAAAATATCGCTTTAGCGTGGACATTGGTTTTATCTTTGGTTTTGCCACCTGCGGGTTTTGCCAGAACCAACTTACCTAAAAAAGGTGGAAAAGTGACGCTCGATTTTCATGATGTAGCCCTTAAAGATGTGGTTACCGCTATTTCTGAAATTACTGGTAAAAATATTATTCTTGATCCCAAAGCCAGTGCAAAAATAACCATTATCTCTCCCAATGCTGTTTCCATTGAAGAAGCTTATGACGCATTTTTAACGGTATTGGATCAAAACAATTTAACAGCGACTGATCAAGGTCAATTTACGGTCATTGAAAAACGCAGCAATACTCAAAGTGGAGAGATTATCACTGAAGATGATTATTCGGCTGGAGGAAAGTTGATTACGCGTGTGGTTAAACTGAAATATGTGGATGCTACAATGTTAAGGGAGGCTTTGCGTTCTAAAGTATCCTTAAAAGGGAAGATGATTGCCTATGGACCCACCAACAGTTTGTTCATTACCGATTCAGCGGCCAGTGTGCGCAGCATTGAAAAAATGATTCAACTGATGGATAAAGAAAATTTTAAGATGTCTACAGAAGTGGTGCCTTTGAAACATGCACAAGCAGATGATATTGCAGAAAAATTAAAAGTCATCATTGACAGTCAAGCTGGTGGTAGACGTTCAAAGTCAAAACTCAATAACATTGCCGGTCAAGGTGATATTGTTAGTATTTTGCCAGATAACAGAACCAATTCTTTATTGGTGACATCCACACGTAAAGGTTTAGAAGATATTTTGGATTTATTGGTGGATTTGGATAGAAAAGCCAGTGATGGAAACTTAGCCAGCCGAGTAAAAATTAAAAAATTGAAACACGCTGACGCTGAAGAGTTGGCTTCACTATTGTCTGGTTTATTCAATGGCAGTGGTGGCGCAAGCGTTAGAAAAACAAGCAGCAGTTCAAGCAGTGGATCATCACAATCTTCTGCATCAAAAGCTCCTGTTATAAGCTCTACCAGTGGTGGTATTTTTGAGGGTGAAGTTAAAGTCGGTGCAGATCCATCAACAAATTCATTGATTATTACTGCATCTCCCAATGACTATTTATCCATTGAACCGGTCATTGATCAATTGGATCAACGCCGTTCACAGGTTTTTGTTGAAGCATTGATTATGGAAGTGACCATGACCAATGGTTTTAATGTAGGAGTTGGTCTTGGTGGCAGTGGCGGCGCCAATGGGTTAGGTGGAGCCATAAGTTCTAATGACCCGGGAGCTGTAGGTTCTCCTTTATTGGTAGGCGTTGAGCCAGCAAAAATGTTTGGTGCATTGGCGGGTTTACCAGGTTTAGCAGGAAGTATTGTAGGAGGTAGCATGAAGTTGCCTGGAACAAACCTAAATTTACCTATTAGCGCAGCAACGTTTAGAGCTATGCAAAGTAATGGGTATGTTAATGTGATTTCTTCTCCCAATATTTTAACCACCGATAATAAAAAAGCCAGTATAGAGGTTGGCAAGACATTACAAATTCCAAAATCCATCACAATTGCAACTGCTGGGGCATTGCCACAACAAAGCTTTGAAAGTGAAAATGTAGGTTTGAAATTAGCTGTAACACCACAAATCAATGATATGAATTCAGTTACATTAGATTTAGAGCAAGTGATTGAAGATGTTGGAGAATATAATGCTGAAACCCAATCATATCCTAGAGATACAAGAACATTAACAACGACTGTTGTTGCACAAAATCAACAAACCATTGCTTTGGGTGGTTTGATCAAAGATAGAGAAAAAAACTCAACAGGTAAAGTTCCTTTACTGGGAGATATTCCATTGGTTGGTGCTTTATTTAAACAAAAAGTAAAAAGTTCTGAGAAGGTTAATCTTATTCTGTTTTTAACCCCACACATTATTCGTGACCCTATGGACTTAACACGGATTTCTGTGAAGAAAAACAATGAACGTAGACGCTTTAACAAGAAAAATAAAATTGGTGAGAACCAAGCGTTGTATGATTATGATTTAGACAAAGGTTTAAACATGGCCCCGCAGCCAGATAGAGATGAGTCTTCGGCAAAACCAACAAGAAGATTTGACTATGAAAACTTTAATCTGGATCAAAATAGTCAGCAAGGCAACAGCACTATAGATAATGCCAGCACAGAAAGCAGCAACAATGGTGATGTGAGTCGACGTAGAGAAAGCTACCGTCCGCAGAATTATCAACCGCTAAATGATACCGAGGTATCAGCAGCACCTAGGCCAAAAATTGTTAACCCTGGGTATAGTGTTGAAGACAACCCATTTGCAGATGTCCAGCCACCAAGCAGTTCTACAAATTAGAAAGCAATGATGCTCTAAAATGATTTGCAGTTTGTTCCCCAAAGCTATGTCTTAGTTTGGGGGAGCAACTTATTTTTTTATTGAAGTTATAAATTGAATGCATGGACCAACAAAAAAGAACGAACCAAAAATCAAACATTTTTTAAATTGTTTTTTTATGTCTTTTAAAGCAGCTGTATAGTCTTCATAAAAAACAATAAGGTTCTCTTTATCCTTGCTTTTGACCCAATCCATTACGGTATTATAGTCCCAGGCTCGAGTGGACTCAGTCATGCATAGAAAAATAGGTTTTTTATCTTTAAGCAGTGTATTTAAAACAGATTGCCAAGGTTTGTCTGCAAGCATGGATAAGCAATATGCATCAATATCAGGGTCATGTGTTTTACTGGTTTTCATCAGTGACATAAAAGACTGTTGATTGTGAGCCACATCAAAAATAAACGTTGTTTGATCACACATTGTTTTTTGATAGCGCCCTGCCTTTTGTGTGTTTTTAAGAGCGAGCTTTGTTTTTTCAGGATTAAAATTATTTTTTAAAAGCCCATGAGCAACTTGGCTTGCTAACAAAGCATTGTGGAGTTGGTGATCGCCCTGTAATGAAAGATGAATAGGTTTGATTAAAAGGTCATCTTCTAAAGCATAGGACACGGTATTTTTATTTTGTTGTAAAGAGAAGTCTTGATTTTCTAAGTGTAGGTTAGCCTGCGTTTGTTTGATTATTTTTTTTAACACAAGCAGAGCCTCAGTGTTTTGATCCAATGAGAAAACCTGATGCTGATGCTTAATGACAGAAAATTTTTCATAGGCAATGGCTTGTAGTGAATTACCTAGATAAGCTTGATGATCATAATCAACAGAAGTGAACATTAGGTGACTGTAGCCAAGTGCCGTGGTTGCATCTAAACGTCCACCTAAGCCAGCTTCAATGAGCATATAATCTACGTTGCTTTCAGAAAAGTAGAGGTAAGCCAATAAAGTAGTGATTTCAAAATAGCTTAGTTTTGGTATCTGTTGATTTTTTTCAGCATCAAATAAGCGGGACAAATAGTTTAAAAAAAGATCTTCAGCAATATTTTGATCATTAATTTTAAAGCGGTCATACAGACTGAATAAATGTGGGGACGTATAAACGGCAACGCTTTTGTTGTGGCTTATTAAAATATTTTTTAAAAATTCAATGCTGGAGCCTTTTCCGTTGGTTCCTAATATTTGAACACAAGTAGAGTTATGTTGGACATTAAAAAAGTTTAAGGCTTGATGCATTCGTTCAAGGCCAAAAATAAAACGACTTTCAGATTTTTTATCCAGCCAATTAAGAAGTTTATGCTTTGTTTTCATAAGGGATCTGAAGGGTGAAAATTGTTTTTTCTTCTGAGCTAGAGTCTAAAATAATATCGGCATTTTGTGTATTAAGTAAATCTTTGGTTATGGATAAACCCAATCCTGATCCAGATTTTTTAGTGGTATAAAAAGCATCAAATATTTTATGTTGATCGTCAGAGTTTATCATGCTTCCAGTATTCCAAACTTTAAATAAAACATAGGCTTTGTTTTTTTCTATATTTATGCCTATTGTGTCTTTATCATCACAAGCATCGATTGCATTCTTAACAATGTTAAGCAAAGCCTGAAACAGCAATGATTCATCAAATATAATTTTGATAAGGTCTGTAGTATTATTGACAACAAAATTTATGTTTTTGCTGGCAAAGCTGGGTCTAAAAAACTGTTGTAAGTCTTCTAAAAAGTCATTGATCACAATATTTTGCTGTTTGTAATGATCTTTTTTGGCGGTTTGTAAATAGGTTTCAGTAATTGTAAAAAGACGATCAATTTGAGAAGAAATAGAACTAATATTTTGTTTTGCGCTATTGGGTATGTCTTCGTCTAAAAGTAACTCTAGATTAAGCTGAATAGCATTAAGCGGGTTTCTTATCTCGTGGTTGATTTTAGTTGCCATTTCTCCAATAGTAGCAAGTTTTTGTGAATGTAAAATCTGTAAATGTTGTTGATCTATTTTTTCATTTCGCTCTTGAAGAGATTGCGCCATGGCATTAAAAGAATGAGAAACACTCTGAAATTCTACAGGTCCAGTTGTATCTAGATATAAATCGTATTTGCCATTTTTTATTTTTTCACTCGCATTTTTAATTTGTGCAAAAGGTTTTAAAGCTTGCAAGCCAAGTTGTAAAGCAAGAATCGATAGTAAAATCATCAGCAGAGCAACGCTTGATGTAATGGTAAATAAGTATTTTTCATTGCTTATATTTTCTGTGATTGTAGTTTCAATTTGTTTTTGAATGATTTTAGATAAAGAGTTGATGCGATTAATGATTTCTGTTTTTTTACTCTCAAGCTCTCGTCGTATTTGTTCATGTTCTTGATGGAGACTTCTTTTCATTTCCTCTGTATCAGACTCTTGTGCAATTTGAATATGGTTGGCAAGCTTATAGATATAGTTTTGATAAATTTCATGTTTTTTTTGTAAAAGGTTGAACATTTTTTGAATTCGCAACCAGTGCAGGCTAGGATTTTTATCTTGTTGTTTAAAAAAGTCTTCAGCGTAATTAAAGCTTTGTTGCATTTTTTTAGAAAAGATTTCTGGATTAAGCGCTGTCAACGAATGTAAAAACTGCTTTCTATCATAATTATTGATGATGGTATCCAATGAAAAACTTTCATGTAAATGCAGATAATGGCTGTAGGTGTTGATTTGCTTGTTTAAAGGGAAAAAAGTTTGTTGGAGGCTCTTTAAATTTTTAATGTTTTTTTGATATTGAACATAGTTAAATAAAAATATGATTAATGCAAAAACAATAAATAAAGCATAAGCAAGAATAAAACGGCGTTTGATAGAATTAGTAAACAGTTTGTTCATTGTTCAAAGCTTCTAAACCGAACTTTAAATTTTTTTATTCATCAGAAAAAACACCAATTTTTCTAAACTTGTCATCACGATCTTGAACTAAGGCTTTAGGATCAAGTTTATTTAAAGCGCTTAAGGTTTTGCTAAGCGCTGTTTTTAGATTTTGTGCTGTTTTTTTGAAATTTCTATGGGCACCACCTTCAGGTTCTGGAATGATTTGATCTGCTATGCCCAAGGCGTGAATTTCTTCTGCGGTGAGCTTTAAACTTTTGGATGCAATTTCACCTTTGCTGGCGTCTCGCCATAAAATGGCAGCACAAGATTCTGGTGAGATGACAGAATAAACAGTGTATTCTAGCATTAAAATTTTATTGGCAACGCCAATGGCCAAGGCACCACCAGAACCTCCTTCACCAATCACCACAGAAATAATAGGGACTTTTAAGTGGCTCATCACCATGATATTTTTAGCAATGGCTTCTGCTTGACCACGCTCTTCTGCTTCAATACCAGGGTAGGCACCAGGCGTATCAATAAAAGTAATGATAGGAATAGAAAAGCGCTCTGCCAAGCCCATTAAACGAAGAGCTTTGCGATACCCTTCAGGCTGAGGCATTCCAAAATTACGTTGCATTTTTTCTTTGGTGCTGCGGCCTTTTTGATGGCCAATAAGCATGACTGGCTGGTTGGCAAAATAAGCCAAGCCACCAATGATGGACTTATCATCAGAGAAGTTGCGGTCTCCATGCAGTTCAGTAAAGTTTTCAAAAATTTCATGCACATAATCTAAAAAATATGGACGATTGGGGTGGCGTGAGAGCTGTGTTTTTTGCCAAGGATCAAGTTTAGAAAAAGTATTGTTAATGAGGTGAGAGAGCTTTTGTTCAAGCTTTTTCAGTTCCTGGTCAATATTAACTTTTCCAGCAAGTTTAAGATCTTTAAGTTCAGAAATTTTTTGCTCTAATTCAACAATAGGTTTTTCAAAGTCTAAGTGCATATTCATAATATTTTGGAAGCTTTCTTTATTATGGATGAATGTTAAATACGGGTTTATCCTTTAATTTCATGCTCAACGCATATTTTTTCAATGAAAGCATCTAGCTTATCAAAGATTTCATGATATGCAAACCACTGGCTTTGCCCTCTGTTTTTGAACCAGGTAGTTTGTCTTTTGGCATAATTTCGGGTTTTTTGTTGCGTGTGAGCAACGGCTTCTTGGTAGTTTAAATCACCCTCAAGATGCTTTAAACACTGAGCATAACCAATGGTTTTGGCCAGCCGGGTGTAACTTTGTGGAAATTGTTTGAGTATGTTTTGGGTTTCGTTCAAAAGACCTTGTTCAAACATATCCACTACCCTTATGTTGATGCGTTCATAAAGCTCTTCTCTTGGCCATTGAACGGCAAATGAGTGGATATTGTGCTCCTGGTTGACAGAGGTGTAGGCTTCCCAAGAAAAGTCAGGATCATGTTGCAGTAAAAAGGCCAACCTCCGAATACGGTAACTGTCATTGGCATGAATTTCTTGGGCAATATGCGGGGCTTTGACTTGGATGAAGGCATATAAATTTTCAGTACTCTCATCTTCAAGAGTGCCCGGCATAAATGTTTTGTTATTGCTTAAAGCTTGTAAATAAAAGCCAGAGCCACCAACCAAGAGGGGGATGGCTTGACCTTGATGAATTTGGTCTATAATGCTTCTGGCTTGCTCTGCAAAGCCTAAGGCTGTGATGGTTTGATCTGGGTTTAAGATATCAAACATATGATGTTTGCATGAAGCAAGTTCTTGAACACTGGGTTTAGCAGTGCCAATGTTCATGTGTTTATAGATCTGTAAACTGTCAATATTGACCAACTCCACTGGATACTTCTGGGCCAAGGCAAAAGCAATATCGGATTTGCCAGAAGCCGTTGGTCCAACCAGGGCTACAATAGGCTTTTGTGATTTTATCATACCCGTTTAAACAATTTTTCAAAATCTGCCACCTGATACTCAAGGTAGGTGGGGCGGCCATGCGGGCAATATGAGGCTAAATCAACAGTATCCATGGTTCTAAGCAAGTAATCTACTTCTTTGGGACTCAAAATATCATGCGCTCTGACGGCACTATGACAAGCCATAGAACTGCAAATATGATCAATAGAGTCTTCCAAACCTTGCGTGCTTTGATGGTTACTTAATAAATCGTTGCAGACATTTTCAATATACACTTTTGCATCTTGTTTGATTAAAAAAGAAGGTGTCGTTCTTAAAATAAAGCTTTGTGGACCAAAAATTTCTAAATCAAAACCCAGTTGCGCAAAGGTTTCTAGATTTTCTGTCAAAAGCTCTGTTTTTTCAGGAGAAAAGTTAAGGGTAACAGGCGTTAAAAGTTGCTGACTTTTTTGTAAGTGCGAAGGTTTTGAAAATTGCTGTTTAAATTGGTCAAATAAAATGCGTTCATGCGCGGCATGCTGATCAATGATCACCAGACTTTGTTGATTGCTACACAATAAATAGGTGTGATCAATATGACCTATAAAATTGAGTTGAGCAAAGTAAGCTTGCGTGTTTTCTGAAACATCTGCCGTATAGGGTAAACGTGGTTCAGCTAAAGAAGAGGCTTGCTGTGAAAAATTGGAGAGAGCTGGAGAAGATAAAGTGTAGTTGCCAGTAAGAGAGGGGGAGTGTGTTTGTTCTGAAGCAACGTTTTTATTCAGGCTGTATACAGAAGATTGGTTTGAGTTGAGTGAAGGTACTTGATGAAGATTAGATTCAGAGGGTTTTTGCTGACTTAAACTTTGTTTCACCACAAAAGCCAATTCCTGAAAAACTTGCTGTGGGCCAGAAAAACGCACTTCATTTTTGCGTGGATGGATATTCACGTCCACCCATTGTGGATCAATGTCTATTTTTACAATGGCCATAGGATAACGTTTTTCCATCATGGCTGTACGATAGCCCTCCATAAGAGCAGCTTGTAGAGTTTTGTCACTGACCGGCCTGTGGTTGACATAAAAATAAATTTCACTGCTGCGAGAAAAGCTTAAGTGCCGGTTGGAAATATAGCCTTCTATTGAAAGATGTTGATGTTGGTTGTTGTGTATGGGTAAAAGTTTTTCTTTAACATCACCAGGAAAAATGGTTTCAATCCTCTGCAACCATGTTTCATGCGCAGGCCAATGATACAACAACTTGTGTTTGCCTTGATCGGCAAGATAAATTTTAAAAGCTATCCCGTACTCAATCAGAGCAATTTTTTTGATTTGAGAAATAATATGGTTTTTTTCAGTATTGGCACTTTTGAGAAACTTTTTTCTGGCCGGCGTGTTGTAAAATAAATGAGCAATGCTGATTTTGGTGCCATTGGGGATGGCACTGGGCTGTATGGGGCTGATGTCTCCACCTTTTGAAGCAATCATAAAACCATGCTCTTGTGAGCTCGGCTTGCTGTGCAGTTGCATATGAGAAATGGCGGCAATGCTGGCCAAGGCCTCGCCTCTGAATCCGCGAGTTAGGATTTGATGCAAATCGCTTTCTTGGCTGAGCTTAGACGTGGCATGTGCAGTTAAGGCCAATTGAAGTTGGTCTTTGTCAATGCCATGACCGTTATCAGTAATTTCAATACCTTCTATGCCTCCCTGACGAATGACAATGTCAATGGCGGTGGCTCCGGCATCAATGGAATTTTCTAAAAGTTCTTTAATGATAGAGGCTGGTCGCTCAACCACCTCACCGGCAGCAATTTGTTGAACAACATGATCAGGAAGTATCTGTATGGTTTTAGGCACAGCCTTCAGTTATAAGGTGAAGATTTAATTGTCAATGTCAAAAGTAGGGTCTTCTGGCTATGGAAATTAAGCCACTTTAACATTATTGCGGCCATGGTGTTTGGCATCGTACAAAGCTTTATCGGCTTTTTCAATGAGGTCTTTGCTGGTTTTCATGTCTGGGTCAACGCTGGCAATACCGGCACTGAGGGTAATGTTAATGTTGTTATCTTTGATTTTAAACGGAATGCTTTCTATCATGCGGCGGATTTTTTCAGCAATGGTCAAGGCACCCGTGCTGTTAATTTCAGGCAAGAGCAAGGCAAATTCTTCCCCCCCATAACGACCAAAAATATCTTCTTTTCTGACATTGGCCAGAATGTTTTTGGCAATAATTTTTAGGACAGAGTCACCCGTAACATGGCCATGCTGGTTATTGATAATGCTAAAATGGTCCAAGTCCAGCATGATTAAGGATAAATCACGGCTATAACGCTGTGAGCGTCTAAACTCTTCATTGAGTTTTTCTAGAAAAAACACTTTATTGTAGGCTTGCGTTAAACCATCTTTGGTAGCCAGGCGGTACATTTCTTCATAATATTGAGTTTCTGTATTGCTACCATAAATAAACTTAAGAATATTATTCCCCACCAGAATTAGATCACCGTCTTCAAGGTTTTGTTTGCTGATTTTTCGGGTGTTGATAAATGTACCATTGGTTGAGTTAAGGTCTTCAATGATAAAAGTATCACCTTCTTTAATAATACGCGCATGTTTGCGCGAGACATTTTCACCAAAAACTTGCACTTGCACTTTTTCGCTGCGGCCAATGGTTAAACCTTCTTCATGAATATGGTATTGTTTACCAAAATTAGGGCCATGAATCATGATCAGACAAGCTTCTTGAAACTTAGAGTTTTGCTTGTCCACCATGGTGATGGATGTGGCAACAATGGTGGGTTCTTCTGGACCCACGGCCAAGTTTTTTTGTGCTGAAAACTCTTGATAAAACCGTTCCAAACAGGTTAAACATGCTCCATCAGAAGAATTCCATTGCGGATGCTTGAGGTTAATGGACTCAATCAGTTGTTCATGACTAAGATAGTACTGAACCAATTGATTGGATTCATCGATCGTATGACTACAAAAAGGGCAGGTTTTCATGTATTTGGTCTTTGGTTAAAGTACTTTAGGTTAAAAAAATTTAGTCCTATGTATAATAGTATCGATATACAGTAAAATATACAATGAAAAAACACTATAAAAAGCAAGAATATCAGCAAGAACGCAAAACATCGGTTTTGGAACCCGTGCATGAGATTTTTGCCAAACATCCTTTGTTTGCCAAACGCCCCATGATCAGTGTCTATAAATTACAAAAAAACTGGGAAAATTTGGTAGGTGAAATGATGGCCAAGCGTAGTTTGCCGGTTCGGGTCAAAAAAGACTGCTTGATTATTGCGGTAGAAAATCAAGCTTGGGGTCAACAGTTTACCTTGATGAAACCGGTATTGTTGCAAGCCATCGCCGATAAGCTCAATTTAAAGTTTGGGGATATTCGTTTTGTTTCTGAAGCCTTTGATAAACCCAAATTGATAGAAAAAGCTAGACCAAAGAAAAAAATAAATAAAAACAGAAGTTTAGAAGAAATTATGCAAAATATTACAGCTTTAATCAAGGGCAAATAAGATCAAAGATTATCGGTGTAGCAAGGTTTTTATTTTATGCTGCAAAGTGTTCAGTTCATCGGTTTTCATCAGCATCAGAACAGTAAAATAAAATCCAGCCACCAAAGCAATAAAGCCCAATAAACGGACAAAACTTGGAATAGCTGTATAGCTGTTAAGCCAAGGCCAAATAAAGACGCACAAGGCAATGATCACGCAGCTGGCAATAATAATTTTTGCGCAGGATTTAAGGATGGCAGACCACATAAAGATTTTTTCCTGAACATGCAGGGTGATCAATAAAATTAAAAAGTTAACCAGCATAGCCAAAGACGTACCCAAAGCCAAGCCGCCGTGGCCTAAAATTTTATAATACATCAGGTTAAAAACAATGTTGACGGCAATACCGGTTAAACTGGCATAGGTGGGGATTTTAGATTTATCAAAAGCAAAAAAGATGGGCGCCAAGACTTTGACCCCTGCATAAAAGGGCAAACCAAAACTGTAAAAATACAAAGCCGTAAAAGTGTTTTGCGTGTCATACAGGTCAAACAAACCGCGTTGGTAAATCATGGCAATAATGGGCTGGCCCAAAAACAGCAAGCCAATGGTGCTGGGCAAAGTCAGCAACAGAGTAAAGCTCAAGGCTGTGCTGACATTTTTTTTATAATCTTCCACTTTGTTTTGGGCAATCAGATTGGACACCTGGCTTAAGGTCACCACAGAAATGGCCACACCAAACACGCCAATGGGCAACTGCATCAGCCTAAAGGCGTAATTGAGCCATGAAATACTGCCTTCTTCTAAGAGAGAGGCCAAAGAGGTGTTCACCAAAACATTGACCTGGGTGCCGGCATTGGCAATGATGGCCGGTAGCATCAAATACAGCACGGTTTTTACGCCAGGATGCTTAAAAACCCCTTTAAATTTTGGAATCAATCTATAGCCATAGCGCCAGAGTTTGGGCACTTGCATGCTGGCTTGGGCAAGGCCAGCAAAGGTGGTGGCCATGGCCCAGGCATAGACGGCAGTTTGATTGGAAAAATCAGCAAAATAGACCCACAGCCCCACACTAATGGAGCACAGATTAAACACGGCCGGTGCCAAAGCCGGGCGCAAAAACTCCTGATAGACATTAAGCACACTCATGAACAAAGCCGCGCAAGATACAAACAAAAGAAAAGGAAACAAAATGCGGGTGAGCTTGATGGTGAGGTCTCTTTTTCCCGGGATATCGGCAAAGCCCGGGGCAATATAATCCACAAACACCGGCGCCAAAAATATGCCCAAAACCGTCAAAAAACCCACAATTAAAATAAGCATGGCCAACATGCTTTGAAAAAAAGCCAGCGTTGCCTGCTGGCTTTGTTTTTCTTTAAATTTGGCAATGGTGGGCACAAAGGCCTGGGATAAAGCCCCTTCAGCAAACAAATCTCTAAATAAATTGGGAATACGAAAGGCAAAAATAAAGGCATCGGCAAAATAACCCGCACCCAAAACAGCCGCAAAAATTTGCTCGCGCACCAGCCCCAAAATACGGCTTAAAAACGTAGCCGCACTGATTTTACTGGCGTTTTTTTGCATGCTCATAGAAGGCCAAAGTGTGCCATAGATGGCTTTAACTGGCTATAAAAAATAAGTTTGTACATAAGTTGACATGGAAAAAAACCATGGTATAAGCCATGTTCATTCAATGATGCGGGATGGAGCAGTCTGGTAGCTCGTCGGGCTCATAACCCGAAGGTCGTCGGTTCAAATCCGGCTCCCGCTACCAAAACGAGAATTTCATAAAAATACAAATCGTTAGAATAAATCTGTCGTCGGTTTAAAGCTATGCTTATGATGAACAAGCCGTAGGCGCCGTGAAGAATTAGCATAACTTATGGCGATGCCAAAGGCATCGGCCAAATCCGGCTCCCGCTACCAATTCCGATCATTTTCCATCAGTTCAATCATGCAAATTACGGGTTATTCGCCCTTCGGGCTCAACTGTTTTTTTGTGTTGCCTCCGGCAACATGGCGAAGGTCTTTGTGCATGGGCTTCCAACTGGATGAATGTGCATGTGCGGGTTGGGTTTGGGCCAAGCCCAAACCAGGCACCTGGTTTTTGCTGGTTCAAATCCGGTTTTTTGGTAATAATTATATTTAAATGTATGACTTAAAAACAGATCAATCCCATAACGAGAAATTTGCAGATGAATATTTTAGAGCAGCTGAAAACCTAAAACAAAATAGTGAAAACTTAAGTTTAATTTTAAGACCGACTTTGTATCTTTATAGGCACAGCGCAGAGTTATACTTAAAAGAATGTATCAGAATTAATAAGATGCCCTATTCAGATCAATTATATAAAGACTGGATTAGATGTAAAAAACCAATTCATGAACGTATGTATTATCCAAATAAAAATTTAAAGGTTTCACGCTTAGACTACATTAAGGAGCTAAATACACATAAACTTTTAGATCTTTGGAGTTGGTTAAAACCAATTCTTAAAGAATCTGAAATAAATTATCCTTTATACATTGAAAATCTTTTGAAATATGTAGATAGAATCGATGGCGATGGCCAAGCGCATAGATTTCCAGTTAAAAAAATTGAAAAAAATCGTTTAGTGTCAAATGCTTCTAAAGATCCTGATCTGAAATTATTAAATAAAAATGAAAGATATATTGCCATGGTGCAAGCTACACAAGGATTTGAAAGTACAAATTTAGATGTTAAAGTACTTATTCCAGTAATTTTAGCAAAACATCACAAACTCATAGTCATGTTGCGGGATATATTACAACTTTCTAGAAGATCTAGTTAAAAATTTATTCGCTGTATTGTGAGTTGTTATATTTTCTATAATTATCAGGGTTAATTATTGTTTTAAAAGTTTATATGTATTGATATATAAATATAATGAAAATTTTTAAAATAATATCATTAAAGTTTTTTATGTTTTTATTTATTTTAACAAATTCAATTGTTCATGCAGATAACAAGCATTCTGGTAAAATAAAAATAATGACATTGAAGGATAATGACGGATATTCTTATAATTATGGTAAACCAAAATTAAGAAATGATCTTTTAACATCAATTACTAAAGAGTTTTCGAAGAAAAAAATTGCTGAATCAATTAAAGATGTAATCAAATTTGTTGAAGAAACAATAAAAGATACATGTGTTGATAGTGTCGAAATTGCGGTTAGTATAAACACTGAAGGCAAAGCTCAGTTAGTATTTCTTGGTCTTGCTGGAAGCATTAACCTAACAGTTATCAATTCTCAAAAAAATAAAATTTGTAGTCAATATTAACTGTTTAATAATCAAAAATTTGATTAAGTTTCATTTTAAAATGAAAAGAAAAGATAAATATTTAAACCATTCAGTATTCAGTGACTTAAGAGAGGTTATAACTTTTTATGATCTTCTCGGATTTTCTGTTATGAGTTTTTTCAGGGGGGGAACAGGTTCTGTAGTCAATTTTGATACATATATTTTTAGCTCAGTTAAAAACACCCTTGAATCAATAGAATTAACATTAGAACACGGTAAGATAGGAGATGCGTTTACTCTTTTAAGAAAATATCATGATTTGTCGATTCTGAGTATTTATTTAAACACCTATCTTTCTGAAAAAAGTGAAAATTATACATATAATAATATTATTGATTGGGTGAATAACAAAAAGAAATTACCTGAAAATACATATAAAACTATGTTAAACTATATTGAAAAATATGAAAAATTAAAAAATTTAAAAGTTCTTTTGAATAAAAGTGAAATTTATATTGATATTAGGAAAAGGTGTAATGACCATACTCACCTTAATTATTTAAATAATATTTTAATCAATGATAATGAGTTTCATTTTCAAAAAAAAAGTAGATATTTAGATTTGTTTAGAAATGATTTGAAAAATATTTTTGTTTTATTTTTTTCATATACGTTTACACTAAATGAAAGGTATATGAATTCTTGTGATTATATAGACTGTTTAGATATGAATATAACTCCTGCAGATGGTTCAGAGTATTGGGTTTCTGAATATGTCCAAAACATTTTTTCAAAAATGATCGAGCCATCATATCCAGAAATTGCAAATTTTATTAAAAAACAAACATCTATGGATTTAAAGTAGATAATTCAGGAATTCCAGGGATAGCTGACTGAATTACAATAGAATTAAGGTAGCTGTCCCTGGAACTACAGAGATAACTTTCATATTTTGCTATTATGTTCGGGTTCTGAGCCCTTGGGCTCAACTGTTTTTTGGTGTTGTCTCCGGCAACATGGCGAAGGTCTTTGTTTATCAAGCTCCTTAGTATCTAATTTTTAACCCATATTTAGGCTTGTGTCTCTTGTAAGTATGTTCATATAACTTCGGTAAACAAATTTTCGATTTCTTTTTTGATTGGTTGTTTGTTCAAGAAGCTTTAACTCTAATAAAGTTTTTATAGCTCGGTTTAAGGTATTTTGATTTGATCCTTCTATAGTTTTAGCTAGCTCGGGGACAGTTAAGATGGGAAACTTACAGAAGGCTTCAAATACTTGGAGCACTTTTTGTGAAGCAGATTCTGTATGAAGGGTTGCCCTATCTTTGTTGTGAAGATGATAGATGTCTTTAGCTGCTTGTTGAGCTATTTCAGAAGTTTCTATGATGCCTTGTAAGAAAAATTGTATCCAAGATTCCCATTCTCCTTTACTTCTTATATTTGTTAATTTTTGATAATATTCAGTTCGATTCGCTTTAAAAAAATAGCTTAAATATACAAGAGGCTTATCTAAAATTTCCCAATGACAAAGCAGTAAAGTAATTAGCAACCTTCCAAGCCGGCCATTTCCATCTAAAAATGGGTGGAGTGTTTCAAATTGAGCATGAATCAACCCTGCCTTGATAAGTTTAGGCATTTCATCATCAGTATGAATGTATTTTTCCAAATTCGACATGCCTTCAATTGAAGCTTCAGGGGGAGGTGGAACAAAGTTGGCAGACTCTAAGGTAGCGCCTGGAGAACCTATCCAATTTGGGCTTTTTTTAAAGCTACCGGGATCTTTAGTTTGACCTCGTACGTCTTGAAGTAATATTTTATGCGTTTCTTTTAAAAGTCGATTGGAAATGGGAATTTTATGCACTCTTTCTAAGGAATAGTTCATTGCATTAATATAATTAGATACTTCAGTAACATCTTGTTGGTTGTGCCGTGACCCATCGTTATCTTCATCTAAAATATCTTCAAGAGAGCATTGTGTCCCTTCAATTTGAGAACTCAGTAAGGCTTCTTTACGAACAAATAAATACACAAAAAGATCTGGATCCGAAATGATAGATGTTACTCCTTTTAATTCACCAATAGCTCTAGAAGCTTTTCCATGAAGAGATATAATCTCTGCAGTTATTTTTAGGGGAGGGTTCTTTGGAGGAAGAGGTTCTGGTAAAAAAGAGTAGTAGCCACTTGGTTGTTTTACCACGCGTCCGGCTCTATTAGAGATATATTCTTTTGGATTCATGTAATTGAAGCCCTTTTTTAATTACATTTTATGCTTATTTTCTAATTATAATATGTTTTAATTACATTTTAACCTTATTATGTAATTAATAGCAATGTTAAATTACAAATTAATTCTGTAAGTGATTGGTTCTGATGATAATTGACGATTCCTTGAATTTATTAAGAATACATAGTGTGTCCCACGATTTACAGTTTTGTTTGGTTTTAAACCCGGTTTTTTACAACATTGATGCATTTAAAATATATACTAACTAGTATCACAGGGTACTTTCCCTTCTTTATCTGTTAAAATCAATCATGCTTAACTCAAAAAAAAGATACTCTTTAAACTAATTCCGGGGACAGTCGACTGAACTTTAATTATGATAACTGTATTGGTTTTTTTCTTAAACTTGTGTGGTTAGCCAAAGAGTTTTCGAATCTTGGGACACACTATGTATTCCTAATTCAGATCCATAGTTCTTACTAGGAATACACAGGGTGTCCCACGATTCCCACTATTCAAAGGAATTTAAAAGTGAAAATAAACCCTAACGGGATGATTTAAGTATAAATAGCGACTAAAGAAATCTAATAAACCCGATCGGTTTTATTTTTTTAAAAATTCCGGGGACAGTCGACTGAATTACAATTAGAATTAAGGTAGCTGTCCCCGAAACTAATGAAGAATACCTAGTGTGTCCCACGATTTCACGATTTAAAATGAAAAAGATAAAATTGATTTAATTTATAGCCAATGCATAGAAGCCAAATAAGCTTTTACATTTTATACAAAAAATAAGGTGGCAATAAGGTAAGCACAAGTAACAGCAGTTATTGCAACAATAAGGTTGGGGACCAAAAACGAATGATTAATAACCCATCGTCCTATGCGTGTGGTTCCCGAGCGGTCAAATTCAATGGTTGCAATCTGACTTCCGCTGGCTGGAAAAAAGTGAATCCCTATCACAGCCATCCACATTGCAACGATGTATGCTGGGGGTATATTCATAGCCAATGCAATAGGCACAATAATAATGGTTGTACTGGATTGGCTGGTGGTTAAGGCAGCTAAAATATAAAAAGCAATGCCCAGAATAAACACATTTTGTGCTGCACTGGCTTGCATCCAGCTTGAAAATAGCTCTTTATGTGCTCCCACAAAGGTATTGGCCATCCACGCAATTCCCATCAGAGCCAAGACGGAAACCATACCTGACTGAAATACTTTTGTAGATGGAATTTTTCTAACATCAACATGACACAGTTTTATTATGGCAACAGCAGCGGCCATCATCACCATGGTAATCAGCAAGGTCATTTTGACTGGCTTAAATTCATTTTCAACAAAGATCTGTGGACGCAAAGATTCAAAAAAGCCAAACACAACAACAATGACCACCGCCCCTATAAACAACCATGTGCTCCATTTGGCTTGAGTTGAAACTTCAGACTCTTTGCTAAGCTGGGCGGGTTTTTTGACTAAGCCCTCTTGCAAGCGTTTTTGATAATGAGGATCATCTTCAAGCTCTTGACCACGCATGTTCTGTATAAAAGCTGCAACAAAAATTGCAATGATGGTTGAAGGTAAAACAATAAGCATAATAGAGCCTAAACTAAAATTAGAGGGGGCTAAAAACCCGAGCATGATGGCCATTGCTGCTGAAACAGGTGAACTGGTAATTCCAAGCTGTGACGCTTCTGGAGACAGTGCCAAAGGACGCTCAGGACGAATACCGTTTCGGTATGATATTTCTTCAATTACCGGTAACAAAGAATAATACACATTGCCTGTACCTGCCCCAATGGTAAAAAGCCACGATACATATGGCGCTAAAAATGTAATGTAGCGCGGATTCTTTTTTAAAATACGCTGTGCAATGTTCACCAAATAATCAATACCACCGGCAACTTGCATGGCCCCAGCGCCTGTAACCACAGCAAAAATGATACTCATGGCTGATATGGGAAAATCACCCGGAGGCAAATGGAAAATGCTGCTTAATAAGATAACGCCTATACCGCCCCAAAGACCAACGGCTACTCCACCCATTCGGGCGCCAATCCCTAAGCAAATGAGCACGGTAAGACCTTGTAAAGCAACAGAAATAAGTTCCCAATCCATGCAAAAAACCTGACATATTAAAGTGTTTTTATCAAGCTTCTTGAGCCATTAAAATCATGGGTTATTTTACAACCATAATTCCGGGGACAGTCGACTGAATTAGATAATTCCGGGGACAGTCGACTGAATTAGAATTATAAAAATAAAATATTTACGGCAGCTGTCCCTGGAGATACAGATGTTTTATTGAAGGAAGAAGTTTTTTCTATTCCAAGAAAGTTTAAAAATTTCCAATTGTTGTTTTTTCGCATCGTCTAAAATCCATGGGGATGCTTCTGCAGATATTGAAGTTCCTTTTCAATCCAGGGACACACTGTGTATTCCTAAGTTAGTTCAATCGTTCATATTAAGAACATCTAGTGTGTTCCATGATTCAGACTGTCCTCAGAACTTTTACGCACGTTTTTCATGAAAAAACCTATTTACGCACATTTTTCATGGACTGCGCACGTTTTTCATGGAATACTGCCTATATGATAACAAGAGCTTTACCAGAGACTGACGCTTGTTTAGCAGGCTATTCATACCTCATTAGTCATTATGAGCTTAAAGTTCCTGTGCCAGTAATTCTATCGGCTATTGGACAAAAACATACAAAATACGAAACAGATACCTGGCACGTTTTTACACCTCGCCATGCGCCAGACGAGAATTTATACGGGCATTTGACCTTTGCTTTGCGTTATGAAGGTATTGATCTTGCCATTTTAAATGCTCTGTTTCATAAAATATCACCAGCTGAAATAGAACAAATTGTAAAAAATGAACCAGGAGGAAGCTATGCTCGCCGTATATGGTTCTTATTTGAATATTTAACAAACAGTGAATTGAATATTTCTAATATTAGTAGACGTAGATATATCGACCTTGTTGATCCCAAGATTCAATATCCCGGACCGTCCCGCCAATCTAAGAGGCATGGCATAAACAATAACCTCCCCGGTGTTAAAGACTTTTGTCCACTAGTGCGCCGTACAGAAAAGCTGGATGCTTTGATCGGTCAAGACTTGTCTCAAGTGGCATTAGACAGTGTTGGTGCAATTCACCCAGATGTTTTGATGCGTGCGGCTAGTTTCTTATTACTCGAAGATTCAAAAGCGTCATACGCCATTGAGGGAGAAACACCCCCTCATAATCGTGCTGAACGCTGGGGACGTATTATCGGTCAAGCAGGGAAAGCGCCTTTATCAAGGTTTGAGCTGGAGCGACTGCAAAAAGAAGTCATTGTTGATAGCCGTTTTGTTCAAATGGGCTATCGTGATGAAGGTGGCTTTATCGGTAGTCATGACCGCTCAACAAACATGCCGATTCCAAGCCATATATCAGCCAAACATCAAGATTTAGACGCATTAATGAGCGGGCTTATTGAGACTGCAGAACTTTTGAGTGATAGTGATTATCCTCCTGTATTGGCGGCCACACTTATTGCATTCGGCTTTGTCTTTATACATCCTTTTGAAGATGGGAATGGTCGTTTACACAGGTATTTACTGCATCATGTGTTGATTGAAACAGGCTTTATCCCAAAGGGACTGGTATTTCCTGTTTCATCTGTTATCTTAAAACGCATGACAGATTATGTCACGGCGCTTGAAGCATATTCGAAACCACGTTTATCTTTTGTTGAGTGGCGTTCCACAGATAAAGGTAACGTTGAAGTACTTAACGAAACAATTGATCTCTATCGCTATTTTGATGCGACGACTCAGGCTGAATTCTTTTATGAATGTGTACATGAAACAATCACCCAAGCTTTGCCCGACGAGGTTAACTATCTCCAGCAATATGATGAGATGAAAGCATTTGTGAATAGCTACATTGATATGCCAGATCGTACAGCAGATCTTTTGATACGCTTCCTTCATCAAAATGATGGAAAATTATCCAACCGCGCACGCAGTAAAGAGTTCTCTGCTCTGACAGATGAAGAACTTCAGGTGTTTGAAAACAAGTTTGAAGAGATCTTCAAAGCATAAAAAACATTCACAAACAACATTGAGTTTTATTTTTCTGGATGTAATTCCGGGGACAGTCGACTGAATTAGAATTATAACAAATGAAAATAATAGTTACGGTAGCTGTCCCTGGAGATACAGATGTTTTATTGAAGGAAGAAGTTTTTTCTATTCCAAAAAAGTTTTAAGAAGTTTTGGGGACAGTCAACTGTCCCCAAAGTGGATGACTATAATTATGTCAAAAACTTAGTGGTTTAGTTTTTTAACTAAAATTTATAACCTACTCTGAAGCCACTTAAAATACAAAGACAATAGATGGTTGTCTCATAAATATCTAATCTTTCTTATAGTACTTTACAACAACATAGGGTGCTATATTGCTATCGGTAACAGTGTCGGTATAGCCTGAGATTGCACTGGAGTTGAAAATGGTATCCGAGCCAGTAACATTTCCAATGTAGTTATTGGCTGCGGTGTTTGATGTAGCAGAGCCATCCAATGGAATGGAGTTGGTGAACTCCCAGCCGCCGGTGTCACCCAACGTTCTTGCTGTAAGCGCATTACCATCCATATCTGTGTTACCGGAACCTACACCCAAAACAACTCTTCCTGCCGCATTATTATAATCTGACCATCCGTCTGGGCAAGAAGACAAATTAAAAGGCAGTATGATGTTTTGGTTGAATGAATCTAATCTTACTTCAAAACCGCAAGCAGATGCAAAAAGTGTCATCAAACAAAACAATAAGTTGAATATTTTTATGGCTAAAATCCTTTTGAATAAGTGTGTTAAAAATTGAATTGGGCTTGAATTAACTCAATACTTTGATTAAGAAATTATACAGCATTTATGCTAAATCAAGAATTTGAATAACTTATTCCTAATTTAAAATAAAGTGTATTTCTGCATTTGGACCTTAAATCCTGAAATTTTAAGGACATGCGTCTCATAAAAATGGATGCAACCCTAAAAAGCATGGGTGACTGTATAAATATAGTTAATGAAATAATTAAAAATATAAAATTATCATATATTAAGACATGTGCTAGATTGCCCACATGAGATGGTTGTTTGTAGGGGTATTCATCATGTCATCTATGCTGCAGGCGCAAACGCAGTATGTAAGCCGTCAAGATCTTATTACTCAAAGAGCTTTGCCCCAAGGCTGCGGTCATTTAATTACCTGGTCTAAAGATGCGCTGATTTACACGGGCAAAAAAAATTTGAACCTTGCCTCCGCATCGCATAGAAATTTTAATCACGCACCAGGCTCTAATTTTGAGCGCTCCACCGCCGGGCATTCAGCTTTACTTTTAAAGTACGACAATGGCGATCAAGACTATATCAGCTTTTTTCCTAAACATGGTGGGGGGTCTATCTTCAGTGAAGAGGGCAAGTTTACAAGCTTCAAGCACAACATGAATTACTATTATGAAAAGAACGTTGCGGTGACCTCGTTTAAACTTTATGAATCAGCTTACAACGTTTGTACGGCCGATTATAAAAGAAAAACAAACACCTTCAATGGCTTAACGTATAATTGTACGCACAGCGTTTTGAGTTTTTTACAAGAGGAGCTTGGCATAGACCTTGAGGATGATTTTTTTTCAACACCGCATGGTTTGAAAAAGAGACTGGAATACTTTTTAAAACAAAACCCACACTATCTTTGTGATCAAAACTCAATGACCAGCCATTGAATAAAGAGTAAGCGCTGAGCACCATCAGCTATAAATGATGCACAGGCCTTGGTAGATGCTTCTGCCGTTTAAACGCTTGTTGATCTGAGAAAAAAGTACCCGGTTACTCTGGGGAACACTATAGTTGAGGTGCCAGGCATATTTTTGTAACATGCTGCATTTAAAAAAGACACCTGGCACTTTAACTCACACAAAGTGTAGAGCAATCATCACCAGTTGCCAGAGTTTTGCATGCTGGCCCAGGGTTCTTGGCTGGGTAATGGCTTGCCTTTTTGTAACAGTTCAATAGATATATTGTCCGGTGATTTGATAAAAGCCATGTGGCCATCTCTGGGCGGCCTTAAAATTTTAATGCCTTTTTGTTGCAACGATGCACACATGTCATAGATATTATCTACGGAGAAAGCCAAATGGCCAAAGTTTCTGGCGTTGCCATAGTCTTCAATGCTATCCCAATTGTAGGTGAGTTCAATTTCTGCATCACTGTCAGGGGCTTTAAGGAACACCAAGGTAAACTTGCCTTTAGGTACTTCTTTACGGCGAACTTCTTCTAAGCCCAAGGCATCAATATAAAATTTTAAAGAGTCTTCTAGATTAGATACGCGAATCATGCTGTGTAAAAATTTTATCATACTTGATGTTTAACTGATTATGATTAAAAGTTCATGGTTTTTTGTTTATGTTGTGCGATCTAAAGAAACACACGGTGTTTTTAACTCAAGTCAATGGTCATTATTAATGAGTAAGTAGCGTGTCTTGTAATTTAATATAAAATACAAAAAGCCGGATTTAAGATCCAGCTTTTTAATAGTTATTATTGATTAGTGTCTAAAAAACTAAAGAATAGTTGTTTCTAGGTTAATCTCTGCCTTGAACAGTTTTGACACCGGACAGCCAAGCTTGGCTTTATTGGCTAGATCTTTAACCTTACTTTCTTCTGCACCTGGAACCTGTGCTTTTAGATTTAATTGTATTTTGGTAATGCTAAAACCATCATCCATTTTCTCCAAAGTGACATTGGCAGTGGTTTCTAATTTTTCAGCACTTAGGCCTTCTTCCTCAATAATTTTGGCCAAGGCCATGCTAAAACATCCAGCATGGGCAGCGCCAATCAGCTCTTCAGGGTTGGTACCGGGCTTATCCTCAAAACGGGTATTGAATCCATAAGGCTGGTGAGCTAATGCTCCACTCTGGGTGGAAACCGTACCTTTTCCATCTTTTAAGCCCCCTGTCCACTGTGCTGAACCTTTTTTATGTATAACCATGTTAACAACCTCCATCTATTTTAATCATTTAAAGCTTAAATCTATCAGAGCTTTATTCTTTTTCATCTAACTTAAGTTATTTTATCCCTATTTGTTTTGACTGGATGGAAACGGAGACTTATATCATTAGGTTGTTAAACTGGGATGATTGATCATGATGTATTCTATAATTGATATTGAAACCACGGGCTCGTTTTCTGGCCTTCATAAAGTAACAGAAATTGCTATTATTGTATTTGATGGCAATAAAATTGTGGACTCCTACCAAACTCTCATTAATCCGCAGCGCAATATTCCTAGTTCTATCACCCGTTTAACCGGCATCACCAATGCCATGGTTTCCAGTGCACCTCCTTTCTATAAAGTTGCAAAAAAAATTGTTGAAATGACCCAGTCCTGCGTCTTTGTGGCTCACAACGTAAACTTTGATTACAATATCCTTAAAAGTGAGTTCTCAGACTTAGGGTATAACTTCAAAGTTAAAAAACTTTGTACCGTGCGTTTGGCACGTAAAGCACTGCCTGGACATGCCTCTTACAGTTTAGGTAAAATTTGTAAGGACCTAGGCATTGAAATCAGTAACCGACACCGAGCCATGGGCGATGCCAAAGCTACCCTAGAGTTATTTAAAAAGATTCTTACTCAATTGGGGGAGGACCAAGTTTTTAATGCTTATCAAGAAGCTGAGTTACAACTTCCACAACAACTTAATTATTCTGATCTTGAAGACTTACCGCAAGAGCCGGGTATTTATTTTTTAAAAGATAAAGAAGATTGTATTATATACATTGGTAAAAGCATCAACATTCAAAAAAGAGTAAAAAGTCATTTTAAGTTTAAAAACGGTCAAAAGAAAGCTCAACGTATATTTGAGGAAACTTTCAGTATCGATTATATCCTAAGCGGAAGCGATCTTGCAGCCCGTTTATTGGAATGTGAGATGATCAAAAAGCACAGACCTCGCCATAATCGCTCACTCAATCGTGCAAGGTTCAGGTACTGCTTGGCACTAGAAGCCGATAAAGCTGGGTACCTAGATGTTAAAATAAGATCGAACTCGCAGCTGAACTTGTCTTATAAACATGAAGAAATAAAGTTTTTTAGTAAAAAAACAGCCAGCTTGGCAAAGCTTGAGATTTACAAAAAAGCTTTTGGCATACACTTAGAGCACCCTAAGTACTCAGGGGCCATCGACCAATTAAAGGCTACTTTAGACGCTTTACTTTACAATAAAAAAATTGAACAGCAATTTGAAAAGTACTTTTATCCGCATTCAGATTTTGATGTTCGTTTAAAGGGAAGGGATAAAGATGAACACGCTTTGATAGAATTTCGTGATCATCAAATTCAATCTTTATCGTTTATTAAAAATCAGCAACATGTGCAACAGTATAAACTGAGTGAAAATAGTGACATGAAAAATATTTTTTTAAGTATATACAATAAAAAAAAGCTAAACCTTGTTAAAAAAAGTACAGCAGATACCCAATTAAATTATTTTTGAAAAATGAACCAATGACTTTGGAGAAGTCAATCGTTGTGGGAACAGTTGACTGAGTTTATTAAGTGTGAGTTAAGAAATTTTATTGAAAAATTGTCGAACACAGGGGGCATTTTTATGTTCATGACTTTGAACAATGAAAGTTAATTTTGTGTCCTTCAGGGTCCCTAAAATAAGCACAATAATAACCAGCACCCCGTATGCCCGGCTCTCCTTCATTTGTTGCACCTAGTTCTAAAGCTTTTGCATGGAGTTTGTTGACGTGCTCTGGAGACGAAGCTTGTAAGGCTATCATAACACCATTGCCTACGGTTGCTACATTACCATCATATGGGCTTGTGATTGAAAATATGGGTGTTCCTTCTTTTGTTTGCCACGCTTTAGCTGTTGGCGTGTCATAAGACTTTTTTGCTCCTAGCAAACCAAATAGAGCATCATAAAAATCACCTGTTTTATCTATATTATTTGCACCCAATGTAATGTAACCAATCATAAATAGTCTCCTTTATAAGGCATTAAACTTACCGAATGTTTTTAAATGTAAGCAAGTATTTTTTAATAAACATATAATCGATTTCATAAATAATTTAAAAATATGCCTTGAACTTCTTTCAATAGGTTATAATTAGAGGAGTGTATGTATCTAGTGATGGAGAAGTAAAATTAACGCCAGGTATTTATGAAGAGGAGAATAAACAGCTTCTAGTTTTAAAAAATTTTTATCGTTGTTTAAAGTTCTGGAGACTCACAGCCTCTATTATTTATCATTAAAACTTGTATATATTTTATTAAAAATCCATTGTGAAAAGTATCCAGTTGATTTGTCAACTCCAGGTACACACGATACATTCTTTAGCTGATTGAAATAATTTTTTTCAAGAATACATTGTGGTGCTCCACAATTGAATTATTAACAAGCAATTCTAATTATTTCACGAGTTAACTAAGATTACTTTAGATTAAAAATACCTAGGTTTATAGATAGTATCCTTACTAAAGTTAGTAGGCAAATTTTGAATTTAAAGCTAGTTATTAACAAACAAAATAACAAGGAGTGTTTATGCTTAAATTAGCTATTTTTTTCTTTATCATATCTTTAGTTGCTGCATTATTTGGTTTTACTGGAATTGCTACTGCGGCGGCAGGAATTGCCAAAGTTCTTTTTTTCATTTTTCTGGTTTTATTCATTCTTTTTGGTGTATTGGCTTACAAGGCAACCAAAAAAATAACTTCATAACATGCTCAGCCATACTAACTTGTATCTAAAAAAATAAAGGAAAAGTAATATGATTAAACATCTACTTTCATTATTAATTGGAATAGTTTTGTTTGCTACAAATTTATTGTTAGCAAAAGGCGTATATGCAAACTATGATTTGCAGGTAATGGATAAAGGTAGCATGCTTGTCGGTGAAATTGTTACTTTTTATGATAATGAAAAAATGAGGATGGAAATTGCTTTAAATAGAGGTAAAGAGCCACTGGAAAAAATCATACATATTGTGGATATCCAAAAAAATAAAAGCTACACACTATTCAATGAAAGTAAAACCTATGTAGAGCTTAAGTATCCAAAGTCTAAAAAAAATACACTTGAAAAAAAATACAAACCTAGCAATCAAACTAAAACCATTGCCGGCTTTTCTTGTGAAGTGTTTGGTAAAATAAAAAAAGATTTTGTAGAAACTGTCTGTATTAGTCAGGAGCTTTATAATAAGCATAAAAATTATAGGGAAAGTTTTAGACATATTGGCCAAAAGCAGTCTTATTATATGAATGATATTAAAGGCTTTCCATTGGAGTACCAGATAACAGTTGATGGAAAAATCCAATCTAAGTTCAAACTTAAACAGCTAAAGGAAAAAAATATCAAAGCTCAATTATTTGTGATCCCCAAATTTTACAAAAAAATAGAGAGTTTAAAGAAAAAAGCACTCTAAAAGTATTGATGCATAGTATAGTTGGTATTCCATGTTGAAGCGCAACGCGTTGTATGTTAGGTCTTCAAAAATAAAATACTTTATGAAAAACATAATTATTGAGGGATAGTATGAAATTTACTTATAGTATCAAGTGTTTAAGCTTTATAACGGCTTTGTTTTTTGGAGAGATCTGTTTTGCACAACAGTCAAATTTAATCAAAGATTACAACACTATATCACAAACCTTTGCCTGTGCTGTTGTACCAGAAGGCTATACTGGAAAGATAGATCAAGATAATGTTTTTGAACAAAGTTTTCTCATTGATCGCCATAACTCAGATCATCAAGGAGATATCACAAAGGATTATAGCTATAGAGTTGAAGATAGGTATTTAAGCTTTCCTCATCTTAAGTTTTATTACTTTCCTTACAATGGTAACTATTTTTCTTGGGCAAGCAACATGCGTTGGGGAGGTTCTAATGTCCCTGATAAAGACAACCCATTTTATGTTGATACTCGTGAAGGTAAACAAATCATTCAACTCATAAGTTTGGACATGCAACTAGCGAGAATACCAAGAGGTACACGTAATTTAAATAATGAAAGGAATTTTACACCTGTTGCAATGGTTAAGTCTCACTGTGAGCATCATTTTGAACAAGAAGAATTGCAACATTTAAATGAGGGGTCAAGTTTATCAAATACATCAACTTGGACTGAAAATCGCCAAAACATGTTACCCGCAATGGTTAATTATAATTTAGTTGCAAGGTTTCACTATAGAGATGAGCCAAGTAATTTTATTGGTATCGAGAGTGTTCTCAAAGGTGATATTGATCTTAAACAGAATGGAAGTTTAATAGGAAGAGGTGGCTCTATTGATCTTGAAGACGCCACGTTCAATCATAGTATTTCTGTTGAAAACATTTATCAATCACAAGCTTTTACAGATGAAGCTTTAAAGCTTTATTGGTGGCAGTTTACAGCCATACCCTTTTTTAAGAATTACAAAAACTCAGCATTTACAGATCCTGGATTTTATTTAAGCTTAAATGAAGAAGAAAAAATATTATTAAATTGGCAGTTAAGAACACATCAAAGGGTTAATGAACAAAGTTTTAAAATTAAATCCAGTTCGGTTACGGTTTCTGAACCTGGTTATGAACCTTGGGAACTCCCTGCAAATAGATCATTAAGAATTACCGATGAGTTTGGTTATGAAAAAGCATCAGGAACAGGGTCTGTTAGTTTTACTTTTGATGAACGTATTTATGTCAATAATGATGTTTATCAATTAAAATGTAGTTGGTGGCCAAAAGACTTAATTATTAAATCAACAAATAGTAATAAAGGTCCTTTAGCCAATCAATCATGCAATTGAATACGTTTTATACGGTTAGGTGCATATTGTTAGTCAATAGAAATATCAATCGTTTGTATTTTAAATAAATACCTGTAAGGTATTGTTTTTGACATTTTATTTAAGGAGAATCACTATGATACGCTTTATGCACATTATTTTACTATTGCCTAGCTTATTAAGCTCTGTATATGCCAATGGTGTAGTGGTAGACTATACAATGATCATTAATCAAGCCCAGCAAAATATGAGTGGAAGCATGAAAGCATTTTACCAAAATGGAATGACCCGAGTTGAGATGAATATAAAAAATATGCCTATGGGTAAGATGATTCATTTGAGTGATGCTAAAAAAAAGACGAGCTATACGCTATTTCCTGAAGAAAAATCTTACATAGAGAATGCTATCCGTCAGAGCTCTCAACATAAAAGTAAACATAATTTTAAACCCACAAAAGATAAAAAAACCATTGCTGGGCATAAGTGTCAGGTTTATGAGAAAAAAAGCCGGACACAAGATGAACAAGTATGTTTGAGTGATGATTTGTATAAAAAATACAAATCCATGATGGCAGCATTTTATAGCAACAAAAAAAACAACGTTCTGCCAGAAGATATACAAGGTTTTCCTCTAGAATTTGAATCAAAAAAGAACAATAAACTTGAAACCCAAGTGCGCGTTATTTCACTGAAAGAAAAAAATATCAAAACATCAATGTTTACACTTCCTAAAGGTTACAAAAAAATGAACAGCGCCCCTGTAGCAGATCAAGATATGGAGGATATGAAAAAATCTATGATGGAGGCCATGAAAAATGGTGGCATGGATGCTAAAAAAATTGAAGCAATGAAAAAAATGGCTGAGGAGATGAAGAAAAAATATCAAAGCCAATAATACAAAAATTAAACGTTTAGTAGAAAGCCATAGTTATCATTAACTGTATATTACAGTCTTACTGTAGTGAAGAGTCAACCGAAGTGTTTTTTTAAGCATAGCAAAATATTGGTTGAGGATGTAAAAAATCTAACTTTTCTTAGATCAAGATTAAGGGACAGTTTGAAATAAATGTGTATCAAAGAATTATGCATAGAGTGTTAGCTACGTCTTGTATAAATTTAAAAATAAATTAAATATATTGGTAAGAATAGATTCAAAAAAAAGGCACCTTACAAGGTGCCTTTTTGGGTTAGAGTTAAATGTTGCTCTTATAAGTCAAGAAAGGGAACGACACGGTCATAGTCAGTGCCACATAAATTGCCTGAGAATTCACCAACAAAATAAAATTCAGCAATAAGTGCAATGCTGTCAATATTGATTCCACAGGTTCCGTTTTCTACTTCATCACCACTGACTTCAAGAGAACCTTTATATTCTGAATCAAAACTTCCAGTTAAAATACCTTCTTCACCATCATTAAAGCTTTCGATAACGGTATCTGTTTTGACTTCAAGTGTGCCATTAACAGTCATTTCTTCTTCTGAGGCTGTTTCTATTACGCAATCGGTAAAAACCACTTCATTTAGGTCAAAGGTTCCATCAAACTCTTCTTGCTGTTCATTTACTTCATAATTGACAACACCTTTAACGTCCATGGTCCCGCTAATAGGGCAGTCGATTGAGTCGTCGATGTCTTCCTCAAGTCCAACAAAAATAAACCCTTCAGAAGGGAAGAGGCTAGCCATAAGCAGTAGCTGGGCCATTGCATTTTGTTGCTGAGAGTTTAGGCTAGTGGTAGAATCAAAATCAGAATCACCACAAGAGGTTAATAATAGGGCAATAAATAATGTGTTTATGTATAAAATAAGTTTTTTCATAGAAGTAATTCTGTACTAATAAATATAAAATGGCAAATTTATGTAGAGGGGGTTATTTTTTTTTAGTTGTGTTGTATCAATTTATCATGTGATGACTTTAAATGTTTGATGTATGGCTAAATTAGATTATGATAAGCCTATGAATCTATTAAAAAATATATTTTTTGGCTTGTTTTTTTTAAATGTTATATTGACACAGGCTTTTGCTGTGCCATGTTCACAAGGTACGTTCAGTGCTGATGGGCATGAACCCTGTACCAATTGCCCGGTAGGTACTTTTGCATCGGAAGAAGGTGCAACTCAGTGTACGCCATGTTCTCCTGGAAGTTTTAGCTCAGAAGAAGGTCAGATCGAATGTATTTTATGTCCTATTGGCAGGTTTCAACCGGATTCAGGTCAAAGTTCATGTTATGGTTGTGCACCAGGAAGTTTTGCCAATTTCATGGGCAGTATCACCTGTACCCTTTGTCCTGAAGGTTATTTTCAAGCCAATTCTGAAGCAATGCTCTGTTACGAATGCGAACCTGGGAAAGTGAGTTTAGCTGGAGCTAATGCTTGTGTAGACACACTTAATGCTTCAAGTTGTCTTGATGGGCAGTATGAATCTGGTATGGGCTGTGCCGATTGTGATCCTGGAACCTATGCTCAAGCGGGCGATGGTTTTTGTAGAGTGTGTGAGTCTGGAACTTTCTCTGATCAACCTGCTGCCAGCGTTTGTGAAGAGTGTCAAAAGGGGACATCTTCAAGTTTTGCTATTGGTAGAACAGATTGTACCCTCTGTTCGGCAGGGACGTTTGCTGAAGATACAGGTTCTCCTGGTTGTGAAGATTGCCCTGAAGGCACAAAAGCAGCAGCGGGTTCCTCTGAGTGTGTTCCTATAAAATCTAAAAAAGGTGGTTGTCAGACAAGTGATGGACATATTTTACTTGTATTATTGGCACTTGTTCTTTTCCAATATAAGCAAGGTTTGAGCTTGCAAGTAAAAAAGTCAAACTGATTAAAGACATTGTAATTATGCAGTAGCATTGCTTCAAATTAATTTTAGTAGAAGGCTTCTTGACCTATGGATGAATCAATATATATTCCTTAGCTATGGCCAGTGGATCAAAAGTCGCTGTATACAGCGCAATTATTGGGAACAGCATTGTGATGGTGGCAAAGTTTATTGCTTTTTTTTTCACTGGATCGAGTTCTATGTTGTCTGAAGGTATTCACTCTTTTGCCGATGTGAGCAACCAGTGTTTGTTAGCCTTAGGCATACAAAAATCTCAGCGAAAAGCGGATGCCCGGCATCCCTATGGCTATGTTAGAGAGCGTTATATATGGGCGCTTATTTCTGCTGTGGGTATTTTTTTCTTGGGCTGTGGTGTAACCGTTTATCATGGTGTACATGGTTTGTTTGATCCACATGAAATTGAAGATTATACACTGGCCTTTGCAGTCCTTGCCTTTGCGTTTGTGGTTGAGGGCACCACATTCATCATTGCATTAAAAGCAGTACAAAAAGAAGCTTTAAAACGACAGCAGAGTTTTTTTTCCTATTTTAAGGGGGGTACCGATCCCACTGGGGTGGCTGTGATTTTGGAAGACGGTGCTGCTGTGTTGGGTGTTATTATTGCAGCAGTAGGGCTGACCTTCAGTTACCATACGCATAATCCATTTTGGGATAGTATGGCAACCATCATGATTGGCTTACTGTTAGGCGTCGTGGCAACATTCATTGCTGTTAGGACAAGAGGCTTATTGATTGGACAAGCCATACCGGAAGTAAGTCGAAAAAAAGTACTTGAAATATTACAAACTGAACCAGTGATTGATCAAGTTTACGATATCAAAACAGCCATTATTGGAGCACAAGATCTTCTTTTTAAAGCAGATGTTGAGTTTGATGGGGAAAAGATTGCAGAAAAATACATACAAGATTACGACTTCAATCAACTGATAGATGATTTAAAAACAAGAGATGATTTAAGAAAGTTTTTGCTAGAGTATGGTGATCATGTGATAGAAACTTTAGGGGATGAAATTGATCGCATTGAAAAAAAAATCAAGCATGAAATCCCAGACTTGAAGCATATTGATCTGGAAGTTAATTAGCGCGGTTCAGATTTTATGGTAAGCAGTAATTTTTTCGAATCTCTTCGTTCTTGCGATCTTACTACTCTAAAACTAGTTAATGAAACCAGTCTGATTTTTTTTGAAGTATAATTTATAGTGTTTTCAGATGCACATTATTGAATTTTTTTAAATGGAAGTAAAAGAATTTTGATCAAACTGTGTTCTGAAGATTTTCTAAAATAAGACAAACCAATGGTTGAATCATTTTTAAATTGAGCTTGGTAAGTTTTAAACAAACGATCCCAAATGGATAGATTAAAGCCAAAGTTTTTATTGGCTTCTTCATGGTTAACAGAATGGTGAACAATATGCATTTGCGGCGTTACCAGTAAGTAGCGCAAAATACCTTCAAATTTTTTAGGAATATAAAGATTGGCATGATTGAACATGGCTAAAAAGTTTAAGATGATTTCAAAGACAATAATTGCTGTTACAGATATGCCTAAAATAACAACAAACATAGATTTATACAAAAGCGACGCCAGGATTTCTACCGGGTGAAAGCGTAAAGCACTGGTTGCATCTAGATCAATATCTGCATGATGCACTTTATGAAAACGCCAAAAAATAGGAATTTTATGTGATAAAACATGCTGAATATAAATCGCTAAATCTAAAATAATAATTGAGAGTACAAGCTCAAGCCCTTGATGAATAGAGTAATGATTAAAAAAACCCAAAGAATGCTCTTTGGCATAAAGCGCAAAAAAAATAAGCCCCGTAGGAAAGATAAGTTTTATTAGAACGTTAGAGATAAGGGTCATGAGTGTATTGGCAGGCCAGCGTTCAAATCGTTTTAAACTTCTTGGGCGGTAAGATAAAAAATATTCTAATATGGAAAAAATAACTAAACCCAATAGAAAAACAAAGAGTCGGATATATTCTGGTTTAAAAATGAAGTTAGGCACAGTTTAGTTTAACCAATCTTTCATACCTTGACGATAGTCTTTTACATTTAAACTCATAGACTGCATTATTTGAGCAGCTTTATTGGAACGGACCCCAACCCAACAATAAACAATATAGGTTTTGTTTGGATCTAAAGCTTTAAGCTGATCAGAAAAATTAAACGAAAAATAATTAATGTGAACAGCATCAGCAATTTTGCCGGTTTTATTTATTTCCCAAGCCGTTCTTAAGTCAATCAGTATGGGACGGTCTTTTGTTTTTTCTTGGGCTAAAGTTTTTTTTATTGTTTGTTTGGAAACGGTTTGCACTTGGGGTGCAGCAGGCTCTTTTAACCATACAATCAACCATAAAAAAGCAATGCTGAGTAATGTGATGAGAGCAAGGAGTAATTTTTTTTGTTTTAGCTGTAGGAGCATAGCTTTTACTTAACCTGTTTTGCTCTAGAAATCCATGGATTATAGCTTAGTTTTTATTCATACGATCTGCGCTTGATTTGTTTAGTAAGACTGAGCCAGTAAAAAGTATGTATGGGGAAATTAGGAAAGCAGCAGTAGCATTGGTTTTTTGTCTTGTCTCTGGGGTGCTGGCTCAACAAAGAGCCAATGTAGTTATCTTGGTTGATGTTTCTGGTAGCATTGCTTACATTCTACGGTCTATTCATATTGCAAAAATCATTGCCCAGGATACATGTATCAGTCAGAAATCTGATGGCAGTAGAGTGGCTATTTTAGGTTTTGGGCAAACCGTTAACACCTCGTATGACTTTTCTAGTTCATCGTCTTAAATTAGAGAAAGTTGGGATTCATCTTGGTCTATTGATTTGTATGAAGGTCTAAGTCACAACCAAACACTTATTACGCCGGCTTTGCATGAAGCTGAGCACTTGCTAGAAAAATCACAACAAGGGCATAAAAATATTGTTGTTATATTGGATGGGATGTTTGATGACCGAAACGCCATGATTTTAGAAAGGGAATATTTCAATACTACAGGTATTGGCGTTGTTGCACTTGCAGTTCCTATTCAAGTAACAGAGTCTACACCCTTTAATGAATATGAACCAATCACCGATCCATGCAAAAACATGCCCCATCGTTAAGGAATCTTCTCATTGAAAACAAGAAAAATCTGCAATACATCTCTGATAAGTACATTGAAAGCCTAAGTCAGTTGCAAGCCTTAATTTTTAAAGAAACCTTGCGTTGTTTTAAAGCTTGAACTTTGGCCGGTAAAAAATTAGCACTACCTGTCTAGCGTATACAGTTTTTATTGGTGAGATTTTGATGAGAGTGGTATTTTGTTTCAACCATGGCCAAAAAAAGAAAATCAACACTTTATCCAAAAACATCCGTTATTACTGAGGGTTTTGATCCTTCTTTATCCGTTGGTTCAGCTCGACCAGCGGTGTTTAGAAGTTCTACTTTTGTTTTTTCTTCACCAGAAGCAGCAGAAAATGCTTTTGCCATTGCATTGAACAAAAAAGAAAAAGAAGCAGATGAAATACCCGAATTAATTTACTCGCGTTTATCGCATCCCAATGCCGAAATTTTAGAAAAACATTTAACCCCGCTTGAGCCCAGGGCAAAAGATGCGGTGGTATTCAACTCAGGCATGGCCGCCATCTCAACATTACTGCTGGCTCTTAATAAACCCGGAGAATCATTTGTTTATACCACGCCACTTTATGGCGGAACCTACCACCTTATTAATGAAGTGTTACAGCCTCTAAATATTCAAGGTATTGAGGCTCCGGCAAAAAGTCTAAACCAAGTATTGACCACGATTAAAAACAATAAAACCATCAGTATGGTATTTGTGGAAACTCCTTCCAACCCTAACTTACGTTTACTGGATATAAAGCAAATTGCTCAGGCTTGTAAAACCCACCCTAAACAACCTTTATTGGTTGTGGACAATACCTTGATGGGACCAACCTACCAGCACCCGATTCAATTAGGGGCAGATTTAGTTGTGTATTCTGCCACAAAGTATTTGGCTGGTTTTAGTGATATGTTGGGTGGCGTGATTTTGGGGAAAACCATAGAACATTTAAATGCCTTGCGTGGGTATAGAGCTCTTTTGGGTAATATCATGCAAGCTGATGAATGCTGGATTTTGGACAGTCGCTTGCCCACAGTCCAGTTGCGAATGGAAAAACAAAGTAAAAATGCGCAAAAAATTGTTAAAGCCATTCATCAGCATCCAACAATAAAACAAGTTTATTATCCAGGTTATTTTACGGATTCCAAACAACAAACCTTATGGGAAGATCAGTGTGGGCAACCAGGAGCTTTATTTTCATTGGTTCTAAAAGGAGGTAAAAGCCAGGCCTTTAATTTTTTAAGACATCTAAAGATTATCAAAAATGCGGTGAGCTTGGGTGGAATGGAGTCTCTTGCTTGTCATCCTGCCAGCACCACCCACAGTGAAATGACAGATGAAGTGTTAAAAGAAAACGACATTGATCAAGGCTTGGTTAGAGTGTCAGTAGGCATTGAAGACTGGCGTGATATTCAACAAGATATTCAGCAAGCTTTAGACAAAAGTGATCAGATTTAAGGTTTAATTCGATCCATCAATCTTGGAAACGGAATGGTTTCTCTGACATGATGTAAGCCACAGACCCAAGCGACAGCTCTCTCTAAACCTAAACCAAAACCAGCATGTGGAACGGTACCATAACGGCGTAAGTCCAGGAACCATTCAAAATGTTCTTTGGGTAAATCGTGGGCAGCTATGGCTTGTTCTAAAACCTCTAAATTCTCTTCACGTTCACCACCGCCAATGATTTCACCATAACCTTCTGGGGCTAAGACATCAACAGATAAAGATAGCTTACTGTTTTCTGGGTCTTTTTTCATATAAAAGGCTTTGATCTCTGCTGGATAACGATGCACCATGATGGGCGTATCAAACTCCTTGGTTAACATGGTTTCATCATCTGCACCAAAATCATCTCCCCAAACAATATCACTGCCTAATTCATGCAGTTTTTTAATGGCGTCATCATAATGAATGCGTGGAAAGGGTTTTTGAATTTTTTCTAAAAGACTGATGTCTCTTTCTAAAACTTTAAGTTCCTGTTGACGGTTTTTTAAAACACGACCCACAATGTATTTTAAAAACTTTTCTGCCAAGTCCATGTTATCGTTTAATGTGTTGTAGGCCACCTCTGGCTCTACCATCCAAAACTCAGTCAAGTGTCTACGGGTCTTGGATTTTTCAGCTCTAAAGGTGGGGCCAAAGCAATAAACTTTGCCAAAAGCCATGGCTCCCGCTTCCATGTACAACTGACCGCTTTGGGTTAAATACGCTTGTCTGTCAAAATAGGTGGTCTCAAAAAGGTTGGTGGTTCCTTCACAGGCGGAAGGGGTAAAGATTGGTGCATCAATCAAGGTAAAATCTTCTTGATTGAAAAAATCACGAATGGCATTGACCAACTCGTGCCGTATTTTTAAAATGGCATTTTGGCGTTTTGAACGTAGCCATAAATGCCGGTTTTCCATTAAAAACGCCACACCATGTTCTTTAGGCGTAATGGGATAATCAGTGGCTTCGCCAACAATCGAGTAATCTGTAACGCCAATTTCATAACCGAGATCTGAACGTGAATCTTCACGAACTGTTCCAGTAATCGTTAAAGACGTTTCTTGGCTTAAGTTGGCAGCAGCTTCAAATAACTCTGATGAAACGTCGTTTTTACCAATCACACATTGGATAATAGCACTGCCGTCACGCAATTGAAGGAAGTGAACATTCTTACTGCTACGTCTATTATATAACCAGCCTTTTAAACAAACGGTTTGATTAACATGTTGGCCAATATCGGCGATACGAGGAGATAAAGCTGTTGTCATGATTTAATTCTTCCAGTGAAACGATAGGTTGGCTTCAACGCTATCCAAGTTAAGGGTTACGTCATTCATCAATTCTTCTTGTTTAGGAAAGAGTACTTTGTAGTTGCGTGACCAAGGCGTGATTTGTGGGTAAAAATAACTCAGCATCAATGCATCTCCTTGCAAGTCTTGAATATGCTTGGGCTTTGCCAAGCTGCCATCGGCTTGAACCATTCGTACTTTCCAGTTGCGGGCATTTTTTTCAATTTTGGATAGTTTGTGATTGTTGGAGAAATGAAAGACAAGAAAAGTATAATGCTTTTCATTTTCCAACATTTGTTCCTGTAGAAGTTCCTGTTTTTCTTCTGGGCTGAGGCGGTACTTATTGGCAAACTCATTGACATATGCACGTCTCAGGGATTCACTTAAAAATACGGCTTGGGTCTCAAAACGTACTTTTTCTATGGTGTAGGCCCCCTTGCTGCGGGTTTGATGGCGTAGGTTTTTGTGGTAGTCACTGGAATACTGTCCAAAAATATTCACTTTATGCGCGCAGCCTTGCAAAAAAGCTAAACATAAAGCAAAGTATGCAACCCAACGTATGCTCGGTAATTTTATCATGCGCTAGCTGATATACCTTGAACTTATGAAGAGTGCAAAAACTTGCTCAAATCTTTTTTAATTCTAAGAAAGAACTTTTTAGGAATTGTTAAACCAAGAGCCTGGCATTTCTTTATGCAAAATCACTTTTCATCAACCAAAAGTGTTGTTTTGTTTCAATTCATCCCATCTAGGTCGCCCACAGCCAAAAGCTTAGGCTTCATTCGTGGGCTAAAACATTTCTTGAATTTAAGTAAGTTGTCTAATTGTTGCGCAACAAGAGTTAATATATTAGTTTAGTCCAGAGTTATAAAGTTTATGCTAAAAAAGGACGTACAATGCGTGGAGAAGAATACACATATTTTGAAGCTTTAGAGCTGGGTTATCAATGGCGATCAGCCAATAGAACCGTCACGGAAACAGATATTGTTAATTTTGCCGGTTTAAGTGGTGACTTTAATAGAATTCATACCGATGCTGAATTTGCCAAGGCAACAGAGTTTGGACAAAGAATAGCCCATGGCTTGTTGGGTTTATCAATTTCTTCTGGTTTACAGACAACAGAAGCTCCTTGGGCAATTGTCGCTTTTGCCAATTTAGAATGGAAATTTTCCAAACCTATTTTTATTGGTGACACTGTTCACAGTGAAAGTAAGATCATCAAACTAAAGGATCTTGGACGCAGAGGCGCGGGAATCGTTAAGATTGAGCGTAAATTGGTCAATCAAGATGGATTAGTCACGCAACAAGGTGTTTGGACCTTAATGGTTGGGAAAAAACCCGTATGAACAGCAAGCACTTAGAGAATAAAAAAATTCTGATTACCGGTGGAGCCGGGTTTATAGGTTCACATTTGGTTGAAATTCTGTGTCAGAATAACCAGGTAACCATATTGGATAATTTTTCACGTGATGCACTTAAAAATACTCAACTGGCTGAGCATCCCAACGTTAGTATTGTCAAAGGAGATGTTTGTATTCAAAGTGACGTTGAAGCAGCCTGTAAAGATAAAACACATGTGATTCACTTGGCCTCTATTGCCGGAGTGGATACGGTTTTGAAAAAACCGGTAGAAACCATGACCATTGCTTTACTGGGCACATACCATATTTTAGAAGCATGCAAAAAACAGGGCTCAGTAGAACGAATCATTGATTTTTCTACCAGCGAAGTTTTTGGAACTTACGCTTACAAAGTAACTGAAGGCAATGCCACAAGCTTGGGTGCAGTAGGTGAAGCCAGATGGACCTATGCAGTCAGTAAGTTGGCTACTGAACATTTGGCCCATAATTACTGGCGTCAATATGGTTTGCCTACGTGCTCCGTGCGGCCGTTTAACATTTTTGGCCCCAATCAAGTAGGTGAAGGTGCTATTCATCGTTTCATTACACGCGCTTTGCGCAATGAAAACTTGGAGATTCACAACGATGGTGATCAAATCAGATCTTGGTGTTACATCGATGATATTGTTGATGGCATACTGTTATGTTTAACAGCCGATAAGGTTTTGGGTGAAGCCTTTAATATTGGAAACCCACAAAACACACTGACCATTTATGGTTTAGCCAAAGAGATTATTCGTTTATCTGGGTCAAGCTCAGAAATCACCTTTAAAACTTGGGATCAGCAAGATGTTGAGTTACGCATTCCTGATATCAATAAGGCCAAAGACCTTTTAGGTTTTCAGCCTAAATTTGATTTGGAAACCGGACTTCGTAAAACGATTGAATGGTATAGAAAAAAATAAGTCCGTAAGACTTGATTAATTAACAGTGTAGACAAAAATATCAGCAAAGCGGTCATAGGTTTTAATGTCATAACGCGGATAGCGACTTTGATTGAGAATAATTTCTATGCGTGTTGTTGAACCGGTTTGCTGAGTATGAATACTCTTAAGCATTTGGTCATTAATTGAAATACGTGAGCGAGCTTTACCTTTGTCAACGCTTTTAAAATCGATGCGTATGCGTTTAGGATTAGACAAGCGACTGACATTTGGTTTGTTGAGTTTTTGTGTTGCAGAAATTGAAACTTTATAAAACGCAGCTGTCTTAACATAACCGAGTTGAGTTAATCGTGTTTTGGAAGAACGTGTTTTTTTAGGGATATTTTTTTTCTGGATTTTTTTGGGGGGAGAGACTTTTTTTTGTGAGCTTTGTTTTACACGCTTATTTTCAATAGCTTTTTGTTTGTCTTGTCTTTTGACATCTTGAACACTGATCACTTTTGGCAGTTTGTCTTTTAATTCTTGGCTGTTAGGTAACAGTTGTCTAAACTTTTTATTAACCCCCAGCTTGAGAGCGATCAAGGCTAAAAAGAGTGCCAAAATACCCAAATATCTTTTTCTACGTTTTTTTTTTCGGTTTTGTGCCATTTTGGGCAGCTGCATTTCAACACGGGTTTTTTGTGCCAAGTCATTGGATGGCGAGGATTTTAGTGTTTCTTCATCCAAGGTCACAGCAACAAAATGCGGATTTTGATCCGGACTTTGTAAGGCCAAATGCTCTAAAGAATTTAAGTCGGTGATAATTGTTTTTTCTGCAAGGATGGCTTGAGTTTCTTGCTCAATGGGATCTTGAGTTGAAGTATTATTTGGCAAGGCTTGCTTTTCTTGTTCTAAAAGCGCTTGCAGGTCTTGTTTGTTTTGCTCTGAAAGGTCAATAAATTGTATAATCATACCTTTTTGACCTTGATTATTTTGGCTAAATTTAAATACTTTCCCACTTAACTTTAAGCCTTGATCAAAATTTAAGATGAGCTCATCACCAACGGAAAACTGTGAAGAGCTTGCCACCATCAGGCCCTTTGAGTTGATTTTAATAGCCATTTTAAGAACTTTAATATTCTTAACAGGATGTGATATTTTTAATTGTATGGCCATGGTAAGATGATGAGATTTAATACTATCTAAAATAGAGGCATAACTCAAGTTAGGTCCAAAAAGCAGATTGAGTAAAGTCTTGTTCGTAAAATAATTGACCCGTAAATTTATGATCAAGCAGTGCTATAACTTGTTTACTTTCTGATAAAGCGTGCTAGAATGCGCCCATGTTTGGAACGACTGAATTACTTTTAGTTTTGGGTGCCGTTTTATTGCTTTTTGGTGGACGCAAAATTCCAGAACTGTTTGAGGGTTTGGGCAAAGGTATTAAAAGTTTTAAAAAAACGATGAAAGAAGATGATGACCAAGAAAAGCTGGATGATTCAGATCAATCTAAGTCATAATTTTTTTCTTTTATCTTTGTGAAGTTATTTTTAAAAATTTTTGTTGTTATTGCTATAGGCCTTGGAGCCTTCTATTTGGCATTTAAAAATGTTGATTTCAATCAAAGTTTAAGTGTTTTTAAGGATGCACCACTGAGTTTACAGATAGGTGTGTTTTTTTGTTTTTTTTTAACCCATATTTTTAGAACATTACGCTGGAAGTTTTTACAAGAAGACTTGCATACTGTTCCTGTTATGGATGTTTATGCCATCCACAGTATTGGTTTTTTAGGTATATTCATTTTACCATTTCGTTTGGGAGAGCTGGTTAGGCCGGGGCTGTTAAAAAAACAGCAGGCAACACCTCTTTCTAAAACATTAACCTATGTTTTTATTGAGAGAGTTTTTGATGGCATTGTTGTCTGCGCTTTATTCTTTATAGGGATTGAAATCAGTTTAAAACAAGGGTTGATTTTAAGTGCAGAGCAATCAACTAAAATAGCATTTTACCTAAATCAAGGTTTAATGCTGTTTTGTGGTTTGAGTGTTTTTTTATTGTGTATTGCTTTTTTTATACAAAAAAAACAACATACCGTATCTAAACATTTTTTATGGAATCGTTATGGGCAACATATTGCAAAAGCATTGACAATAGTTCTATCATCTAAAAAAAGCCTGATGACTTTTTTCTATTCAGTTTTAGTTTGGTTGGCTGCTGTTGGCGCTTATTGGTTAATGTTTAAAGCATATCAGTTTCCATTAGGTTTTTTTGCAGCCATGAGTGTTTTGGGTTTGTTGAGCTTGGGGCTGATGATTCCTGGTCCTCCAGGCTTTATTGGAACCTTTCATTTTTTCATTCAAATTAGCTTAGCTATTTTTTTGATTGATGCTAGTCATGCCATCGCTTACGCAAGCAGTCTCTATCTTGTAAATGCAATTTATATTATTTTATCTGGAGTATGGGGCAGCTGGTATATGTCCGTGAATATTAAAGATATACAGGGTTTAACAAAACAACAGCAGGTGTGATTTAACAAGGATTAATTTTTTGGTAAGAAACTCTATGGATAAAAAAGAGCATAAAGAAGGAATACAATTGCTGCCCATGGGCATTATTTATTTTATTCTTTTTTTAATTGTTTGGTTTGTCGATCAAAAGTACAAAATTATTGCTTATCAAAATTATCAAGATGATATAGTACTGTCTTGGAGCAGTGATATTGTCTTTTGTATTCTATTTGCGTCAATGGTTATTGTGTTCTCTCAGGTTTTGGGCAGCTTCTCTAAGCTTTTTCACAACCTCGAGCAGTTATTTCAAGAGATTTTAGGTGACTTATCTTTGCAGGATATTTTTTTTATTGCAGCATTTTCAGCTGTTTGTGAAGAGTATTTTTTTAGAGGTTTGCTTCAATATTATTTGGGCCTGCTTCCAGCATCGTTGATGTTTGGTCTGTTGCACAGTGGACCCAGTAAACGATTTTTGCCATGGACAATTTTTGCTACAGCCATGGGTTTTATTTTAGGAAGTTTATACATGACGTTTGATAATATTTTTATACCCATAGGCGTTCATTTTTTAATTAACTTTATTAACTTATGTTTCATGCAACAAAAAAAATTGAGCCCTTGAATATAGCTGATTTTTTAGGATAGATTTTGAAAATCTTGAGCATTAAAATTACAGTTTAAGGCCGTTAAGAAAATGTTTGGGTTCTGGGGGTTGAGCTTAAACGCTTGTTGGAGGTGGTACTTTGCTTGATCAACTTTATGTTTTTTTTGTAATAATTTAGCCATAAGAATATGTATTTCTGAATGCTCTAATTTTTTGAGCCAATGGGCCAAATGGTATTCAAGTTCACTGTATTTGTTTTGGGCATAAAAAATATCTTCAGTTAACTTAAGTAAGTCTTTAACATCTATGGATTGGGTAATAATAGAGTCAATATAGTCTAAAGCTTCTGAGTGATATTTATTTTGATGTAAAGCCTTAGCATGATGAAGCTGTAAATCAGGATTCTGAGGATCAAGAGCTATGGCTTTTTCAGTTAAACTTAAATAATCAGCATGAGAATCTTTGTTTTGAAGCTCATCCAAATGCTTTTGATAAAGGTTGATCAAGATACTTTTTGGCGCATGTTTTTGGCTAACCAAAGTTTCTAGATGTTTACGAGTTTTTTCATTGTTTCCTTGTAAAGCATACGCTTTATATAAACCATAATGGGCAAGCGGTGCGGTATGCCTGTTGAGTAAGGCTTTTTCAAAGTGTTCAATACCATAATCATCGAGTTTTGCATGTAAAGCATCAAAACCAATCTCAAGATAAAGCTGGTGCAAATCCTGCTTGTTTAATTGAGGGTGAGAAAGCAGGTTAGCATGCAGCTTAAATGCCCGCTGTGCTTCTCCTTTTAAACGCAACAGTTTACCTAAAATTAAATACGCTTTAACATCATTCCTATTCTGTTTAATTTTATGATCAAAATACTCAATCATGTCATCATAAAAATAATGATGATCTTGACCTAAGGGGTTTCTTGAAAAAATAGACTGCGCAAGTGAGCGTAAGGCTTCTAACATCACGGATTATAAAGTCGTTGACTTGGAGTCGATATGGGTTTGCTCCAAATCTACATCTTGGGGATTGTTTTTTTTGCCGGTATCGGTTTGGATAGAGGCAGAGGATTGTTCTAAGTCGTTGACCCAAGTGTTTGAAGCTTCATGAGAAGGGCTTAATTTTTTTTGTAGAGGGTTGTTGCGCAAATCATCCACTTCTTTTTGCAAGCGTTGAATTTCTTTCTGTTTTTTTCTAAGCTTGGCTTTGCTACGAAACACTTCAACAATAAAGTAAACACTGGCCAAAGCAAAACCGGCACAAAAAGATAAAAGAAGAGAAGTCGCTAAGGGGTGTTGAGGGGATAACCAATGCAAGAATTGAATTTGTATGGGTTGAGAGTTTTCCCAAAAGAAAAAGAAAAATACAGTAACAACAATAAATACCAGCAACAGTTGTAATAAACGTCCAATACTCTTCATGCCCATCAATGTACGTTTTATCCGCAGAATTGTAAAATCTTTTTTTGTTAGTAGCATTTATCGTTATTGATGAGAATACTTAAGAGGGGTCTCAAGCTATACAAGCTATACAATCAATTTCAGGCCTCTTAAGCTTCTCTTATTCATTCATGCAAAAAACTTGGCCTAAAATATGCTTAATGTTGTTCATGTCAAACAATAAAAAAGAGCCATTCAATTTAGATATCAGAAAAGATAGAGTTTTTGCGCTTGGATTTCAAGGTTTACGAGCATTGGCCATTTCAATAGAAGTGGAAGTAAAACGGGGCATGCCCAAGTTTAATATCATTGGTTTAGCACAAAACGCTGTTTTGGAGGGGAAAAGCAGAGTGAGTACAGCCTTGGCGCAAGTTGGTATTAATTGTGCGGAGTACAGCATAACGGTGAACTTGATGCCAGCAGCAATTAAAAAAGACGGTACATTATTGGATCTAGCTATTGCGGTGGCGATTTTATCGGCTTTGGGAAGAGTCCATAAACATGCACTTGAAGACAGTCTGTTTTTAGGTGAACTGTCACTCAAAGGTGAGGTTTTACCTGTTCAGGGAGCTATGGCAGCGAGTTTGTTTGCAGCTGAACAGGGTTATAAAAAGCTATTTTTGGCGTCTGAAAATCAAACACCCATGTCCTATTTTAAAGATACATTAAGTATTGTTGGCGTATCATCCTTACAAGACTTGATTGAAGTGTTGGCAGAAAGCAAAACAGGCCAAGCCCTAAAAACAGTTCCAGTTAAAACGCGCAAAAACTATTACTGGCATGATATTAAGGGTCAACACAAAGCCAAAAGAGCTTTACAAATTGCAGTTGCGGGTGAACATAATGTTTTATTGTTAGGGCCTCCTGGTGTGGGTAAAAGTTTTATGGCCAAGCGTATCAATGCTATTTATCCAGCTCCGAGTATAAAGGAACAAAAGGAAATCTTAAAAATTAAAAGTTTTACAAAGCCGCACGCAGAACATTATGATGCCAGTAGGCCCTTTCAAATGCCGCATCATACTTCATCTTTAGCAGGAATGGTGGGAGGTGGCAGGCCTTTTAGTATGGGAGAGTTTACACGGGCTCATAAAGGTATTCTGTGTTTGGATGAAATTACTGAATTTCGTAGAGATATCTTGGAGAGTTTGCGTGAAGCTTTGGAAAATCATGAAATATCTGTGGTCAGAAGTGAAGGTCACTTCACCTTACCCTCAGAGTTTATGTTGGTAGGCACCAGTAATTTATGTCCTTGCGGTGGGCGAGGAGAGAATAAAGCTTATTGTCAATGCAGTTATAGAGAGATTCAAAAATACATGGATAAACTATCCAAACCCATTCGTGAACGTATTGATATGATCATTTATATCCCTAAAATTTCATGGACAGATGTGAAACAAGATCAAAAGCAATTTGAAGATGATCAATCCATTGCAACAAGCATAGTCTCTGCTAGGGAAAAACAACAACAGCGTTATAAAAAAGCAAAGAAACAAAGCAACGCAAGAGTAAATAGCCAATTGTTTTGGCAGAAAAATCCGGTTTCTTTAGCTATTGATCAGCAAGTGGAACGCTGGACACAGAAAAATTTATTGTCTTTTAGGAGGGTAGAGAAAATGCTGAGAGTTGCACGCAGTATTGCCGACTATGAAAAAAGTCAAACCGTAGAGCTTAAGCATGTTTATGAGGCTTATAGCTATCAGCATTGGCCCAAGTTGGAGTGAAAAAGCATTTGACACACTGCATTTTATTGCATAAATCTTGATGCATGATGATGGAAACACTTAAAAAAACCGCGACAATCGTAATATTATTAATCACCTGTCAGGTTATGGCTCAGACAGTCAACGCACCCATCTATGGCGTAGATATTCCTTATCCAAGCCATTCACCTTTAACGGAAGATCAAGTGATCGTTCAAGCCATTGGTCCTGTGGATAACTATTTGATTGCGCACTTTAACCGTCCCATTGTTGATAGAGATAGTGACTGCACGATTAAAGCCCAAAAGAACGGAAAACCTTATTATTCCTTGGTTTTTTCTAACTGTGAGAAACTTTATGGTGAGCTTACATCTATACCGGTTTCTGGTTGGAGAAAGCTTGCAGTTGCCAGAGAAAATCAACGAGAGTTTGTAACTAAAAATCAATACTCGAAGCGGGTTTACTCGCACTTAAACAGTTGTGGAAGCTATGATCAATGTAGTCAAACTGTTGAATATACCCTGTTGTTTAGTGACAACAGTATCCTTAATAATGCAAGTGGTGAAGTACAAAACCTTAACAATTATCAACTAAATGTTATGGTTATAATTACTCAAAATTATTGGGATATGATCACCGATGAACCTATCATTGGAAGGCTACCCAAAAAGCAATATGGTCCCGCTTCAGTAGAGACAATTAACTTAGTTTTAAATTATTAGTTATAACAGTTAAGAGGGCTACCGGTTTTTTCGATAGGGATGTCAAATCATCGTCTTTATTTTTTTTGATATTATTCTGTTGGGTAAGCTGCATATTTATTGTTTTGAGCGCTTGACGAAAGTCATAAATTTATAGATAAGTGTTGCATGCTTGCGTACACCAATAATTTTTTACATGCATATCGTCGTAAAACCAATGAAGTATCGGTAGGAGATATTAAAATAGGCGGACAACATAAAATTGTTGTTCAGTCTATGACCACAACACCCACCAAAGATACACTGGCAACCGTTGATCAAATAGAGCGGCTTAAAGATGTAGGCTGTCAGGTTGTTCGAATCACCACGCCCAACTTAAGCGAATTGGAAAACACAGTGGAAATTCGAAAAGAAATGCAAAAGCGCAATCTGCACATTCCTTTGGTGGCCGATGTTCACTTTCAACCCAAAGTCGCTTTAAGAGCGTGTGAGCTTTATGAAAAAGTCAGAATCAACCCCGGCAATTTTGCTGATAAAAAAGCCTTTAATATGGTTGAGTATACCGATGCTGCGTATCAAGAAGAGTTGGACAGAATTTATGATACCTTTTTACCCTTATTGAACAAAGCCAAAGAAAATGGTGTAGCCTTACGTATTGGCACCAACCATGGCTCTTTGTCTGATAGAATCATGAGCCGCTATGGCGATACGCCCTTAGGCATGGTGGAGTCTGCCATGGAGTTCTTGCGTATTGCCAAGAGTGAAAATTTTCATAACATTGTGCTATCCATGAAAGCCTCTAATCCGATGGTGATGATTCAAGCCTATAGGCTTTTGGTCAGTCATCTGCAGCAAAATGACATGCACTATCCTTTGCACTTGGGTGTGACTGAAGCTGGAGATGGAGAAGATGGCAGAATCAAGTCCGCCATGGGCATTGGCAGTTTGTTGGCGGATGGTCTAGGCGATACCATCAGGGTATCATTGACCGAAGACCCAGAGCATGAAATCCCGGTGGCCAAAGCTTTACTGGCTTTATATGAGCGTCCGATTGCAACAGCCAGCCAAGAAAGAGAAGTAGATAAAATGGATAACATTATTCCCAGTTGGGATATGTATCAGTACCATCGTCATGCCAGTGAAAATTATGATTTAGCTAATATCAGCTACGGACACAAACATTTGGTGAGAGCTGCAGTAGGACAGCTTAGTGAAAACAATTTGGAATTGCTCAAAGATGAAGATTACCCTATTGAAAAGGCTGTATTTAAGCTGGAGACCCCAAACGATAAAAACAACCAGCATAAAGTTATGCAAGCGTGTCAGGAAGCCAAGGTTTCTAGATGCATACGCATTCAAAGTTTGCAAATGCAGAGCTTGGATATTGCGCCGGAAGATTATGATGAGCTGAGTGTCATGGTCAGTCCAGTTTGGGGGGAAAAGCAGTATGCAAGCAAGCTATTGCCGATGATTGATAATAAACTGTTGTGGTTGCGTTTTGAATGGCTCAGTGATGTTGATCAACTGGCCAATATGGATCTTGAGTTTTTTACAAAGCATAAAATTGGTTTTGAGGTAAGAGGACACAGTTTAATTGCGATTGTTAGAAAATTAAAAGTATGGATGGACAAGCACAACATGCAGCTACCCTTACACTTGGTGTATGTCGGGGAAGAAAAACACAACAAAGAAGCCACGCAACTCAAAGCTGCTGTAGAACTTGGCGCGTTGTTATGTGAGGGCTTGGGAGACTCGGTTGAAGTAGAGAGTGTTTTTGGTGCACAGTTCAATCGTGACCTTTGTTATTTGGTTTTACAAGCTTCACGTTTACGGATGACTAAAACCGATTTTATAGCCTGCCCATCATGTGGAAGAACCTTGTTTGATTTACAAGAAACCACGGCAAGAATACGCAGTAAAACAGGGCATCTTAAGGGTTTAAAAATTGCCATTATGGGTTGTATTGTGAATGGTCCTGGAGAGATGGCCGATGCTGATTTTGGTTATGTAGGTTCTGGTCCAGGTCATATTAATTTATACGTGGGAAAAGAATGTGTAAAACGCAGTATTCCCAGTGATAAAGCCGATGAAGAATTGATTGCGCTTATCAAAGCGCACAATAAATGGATAGAGCCCAGAGCTTAGAGGGTGATGGATCAACAAAAGATCTCTGGTCACGCTTGGGATCTTCTTCAACAAGCTGTGTTACTTTCTTTTTCGAATCCAGGGCAAAGTTTTGCCTTTGCAAAAAAAAATATTCTTGGATCACGTCAGCTGCATTCCAGTGAGCGGCGTCATCTGAGCAATTTGTTTTTTGATTGTATACGCTGGCGCCGGAAACTATGGGGCGATATTGCACCCAGTCAAATGAATTGGACCTTGATAGAAAAAAAACTAAATGAAACCAAGGTCATGAAAGAATCATTTGACTATGTGTATTGGTCTAAACAAGCTTTAGATAAAGTAGCCATTGAAGTTTCTTTTCCGACTTGGCTTTTACAATTGTGGGTGTCGCAGTTTGGTTTTGAACCCAGCATAGATTTGGCTTTGGCTATGAACGAGCCAGCCAAAGCGGTTTTTAGAGTGAATACGCTTAAAACCGATAGAGATTCTGTTTTAGAGTTTTTAAAGGCAGAAAACATTGCCGCAAAAGCAGGAGCTTACTCACCTTGGGCCATTGAACTGGAACAAAGAACCAATATCAAACATCACCGTGCCTATAAAAATGGATGGTTGGAACCGCAAGATGAAGCCAGTCAGCTCTGTATATTAAAAATGGATTTGCCTAAGCACGCTAAAGTACTCGATGCCTGTGCGCGAACAGGTGGAAAAAGTTTTGCTATGTCGGCACTTTTAGAAAACAGTGGAGAAATTTTAGCCACAGATTGTGATAGCCGTGTTTTAGAGAAGCTGAGTCAAAGAGCCAAGCGTTTGGGCGTTAAGAATGTTCAAACTCAATGGGTAGGGCAAGATGACCCTAAGCCTATTGTTGGACAAAAAGTATTTGACCAGGTGCTGGTTGACTCACCGTGTTCGGGTTTAGGAACGCTTCGTCGCAACCCTATAGCAAAATGGACCATGACTCCAACTTGGGTTGAATCTTTTCCTAAATTACAAAAAACAATATTGAGCCGTTATAGCCAATATGTAAAAGATGGCGGTAGCTTATTTTATGTTACCTGCTCGCTGAATAAAAATGAAAATGAAAAAGTGTGCAATGACTTTTTATTGAAGCATCATCATTTTATTACACAAGGTGAGCCTGTGTATTTTAGACCGGACACAGACGGAACAGATGGTTTTTTTATGCAAAAATTTGTTAAAGCCGTCAAAGATTAACTTGTGGTCATAAACTTGCCAGCTGAGGGAGCAAATGCTAGTCAGTAGGCATGGATTTTTCAAAATTATCGTTTGACAGTGTAGAAGCCAATAAAGAATGGATGCTTGAGTTAAGCATAAAGTATGGTGTAAAAATACTTTTAGCCATTGGCTTGCTTTTTATTGGTTGGATGCTATCCCTTTGGGCCAGAAACACCATTAAAAAAGTCCTTGGACGAACCGCCATTGACCTTACCATTACCAAGTTTATTGCCAGTATAGTTCGTTATTTGGTTTTGGGTTTGATTTTACTTTCATGCTTGAATGTTTTTGGCATTAAAACCACCAGCATAGCTGCCATGTTAGGTGCAGCTGGTTTAGCGGTAGGTTTAGCTTTACAAGGGACCTTATCCAATTTAGCTGCCGGTTTTATGCTTTTGTTGTTTAGACCATTTAAAGTCGGTGATTTTATTGAAGCCGGTGGTGAGTCTGGAACAGTAGAAGAAATTCAAATTTTTAGCACAGTACTTAGAAATATAAGCAACGTTAAAATTACGGTGCCCAACAGCAATGTTTTTGGTTCAACCATAAAAAATTATGCAGGTTTTGAAACTAGACGCGTTGATGTTGAAGTGGGTGTTTCTTATACAGCAGATATGGATGCTACCCGTAAAGCACTGGAAGAGGCTATAGCCAAGACAAAATTAGGGTTGCAAGATCCAGCACCACAAGTGGTATTATCTGGCTTAGGAGATTCAGCAGTCAACTGGAAAGTACGTATTTGGTGTGATGTCAAAGATTACTGGGCATTGCATGAGGATATGCTTTATCAAGTTAAGACAGCTTTGGATGCAGCCAAAATAGAAATTCCTTTTCCACAAATGGACGTTCATGTAAAAAAAGAAGCTGAAACAAATTAAAATAAAGAGGTCATTGATTATGGAAAAGCAAAAGCATTCGTTTAAAGAACTTTTAATGCTGCTCTTACAGAAACGAATGTTGGTTGTTCTTTTCTTAGGGTTTTCCAGTGGTTTACCTATCATGGTCATTTATAAAACTTTAAAATTGTGGTTGCGCAGAGAAGGCATTGATTTATCCACCATAGGTTTTATGTCATTTTTAGCACTCCCATATTCTTGGAATTTTGTTTGGGCGTTTTTGTTAGATCGCTATACATTTTTTAAATCATTTGGTCGCAGAAGGGGCTGGCTGGCCATGACGCAAATTGCCTTGGCTTTGTGTTTTTTAACCTTAAGTTTTGCTCAACCGCAACAATCCTTAACCTTGATCGCCATTGCAGGCTTTTTATTGTGCTTTTTTAGTGCTACGCATGACGTTGCGGTGGATGCTTATCGAAATGAAATTTTAGATGAGAGTGAGCTGGGTGTGGGTGCATCGTTTGGGGTTTATGGTTATCGTCTAGCGATGTGGGTGGCCAGTGGATTTTGTATCTGGATTGTTGATGCAGATACTTGGAACTGGACTTTTAATCAAATGTTTCGTTTGTTATCTTTCTTTGCTCTTTTAGGTGTATTGGTGACCTTGTGGGCAGATGAGCCAGAGAATTACAATAAGAAGGTATCTTCATTAACCCAAGCGGTTGTTCACCCTTTTCTTGATTTTTTCAAACGTGAATCTTCAGTTCTAATCTTGTTATTTATCTTACTGTACAAATTTGGTGATGCAATATGTGGATCGATGACCTCTCCTTTCTATGCAGATTTGGGGTACAGTAATAAAGACATTGGTGCAATTAGCTCTACGGTAGGTTTCTTCTCCTCCATGGCAGGTCTTTTTATTGGCGGAGGTGTGATTTATCGCTTTGGTTATAAGGCCGGCTTATGGGTTGGCGGAATCTTACAAGCTCTATCTACAGGGGCGTATGCAATCTTAGCCTATGTTACAACAAAAATGGTGTTCGCGGGGGTTGTTTTTTTTGAAGACATGTCCAGTGGCATCGGTACAGCAGCTTTGGTGGCTTTAATGGGCAAGTTAACCAATAAAAGCTTTACTGCCAGCCAATATGCTTTATTTGCAAGTCTGGCTTCTTTTGGACGCACATTTTTTTCTGGTTTCGCCGGACAGTTGATTGAATACATGCAAGTCAATACATTATTGAATGTTCAACATGCTGGCTATGCGCAGTTTTTTATCAGTGGAATGCTGATGGCTATACCGGGTTTGATATGTCTTTATCTCTTGGGTAAGCGAACAGATGAAGTTTTAAAATAAAGCTTTAAGCTTATTTTATCTGCCGGCAAATCTGAATAAAACTATACGCTTAAAAATTGATCTGCTATTTTGTCAGGATGAAAAAAACCTCCAAGCGACAGCTCGACAAGTTTTATGAAAATGAGCATTTTATTCATTCACGCGAAGCAAGACCGGTTAGGATTTTATCAGAGTATTTAGGGCCTGAAGAAGCTTTAGCCAAAGAAGGTGTAGAAGATACCATTGTCTTTTTTGGTTCAGCTCGCTCTGTTCCACTTAAGGAAGCAAAAAAAGAGCACAAAGCATTTTTAAATAAACTCGGCAAAAAAAAAACCACCACAAAACAAGCACAAAAAATTCACCGTTTAGAGAAAAAGGTGAAGCTGGCTCAGTACTATGAAGACGCAGTAGACTTAGCCAAACGCTTAACGCAATGGACACAGCAAACCCACGGCAAGAAACAAAAATATTATATTTGTTCTGGTGGTGGTCCAGGGATGATGGAAGCTGCCAATAAAGGAGCAAAGCAAGCCAAGGGTAGGTCCATTGGCTTGAATATTTCATTGCCTTTTGAGCCCAACAGTAATCCATATATCAGCCCAGAACTTAATTTTGAATTTCACTATTTTTTCATGCGTAAATATTGGTTTGCTTATCAGTCCAAAGCCTTGGTTATTTTTCCTGGGGGCTTTGGCACTCTAGATGAGCTAGCAGAATTAATGACCCTCATGCAAACTCAAAAAATCAAAAGAAAAATTCCGGTTCTTATTTATGGAACTGAGTACTGGAATGATGTTTTAAACATGCATGCCATGGCTGATTGGGGGACCATCAGTGATAAAGATATAGATCTCGTTTATTTTACAGACACCGTGGAAGATGCATACCAGTATCTAACAAAAGTTCTCCCGTAATAATCAAATAAATTGCTAGAGCATATATTTTGGTTGTTTTTATAAGTTGCACTGTGCTATCTGTAGATTAAGAGTTTATCCAGATCAAAGATAACTGTAACTTAGTGGGGAAAATTAAAATGAAGTGTTATCGATTTTTGCTTATTGTATTTTTTGCTGTTTCCGTGCAGGGTCAGACTTTATGGCAGAGATACGGTAAAAATATTCAATATGAAGTTGTTGAAAATATTCCGTTTGACAGTGAAGATCAAAAAATTGAGTTCCCCAATGATTCAAAACTAAGAAAAAAACTTACTCGGGATAGCACAAATTTTTTATATCAGTCATTGGTGATTGGTGATAAAGATTATGTTTTAAGAACAGTAGAAGAAAAAATAAATGAATTAAGTTCTGAGTTTGATTTATCAAATAGTGATAATCCTTTTTTAGATGCATTAAAATGGGCAGGAAAAACAGCCACTGAATTATTAGAATATGAGTTGGTGGATCAAAAAAACCCTGATGGTATAGCTTCATTAAGTGAATGTATTAAAAATGCTAAAGGCGAGTGCAATCAATATACTGGAATCATGACCATTGCATTTGATAAGATTAAAAGCCAATTTCCATCTCTTCTAAAAAATGTCTACCTATCAACAGAAAACACTGTTGATAATTTACCCAAGCATGATTATCCAACTATTTTTTACTTTACTAAGGATGTTTTATATTTTACGGACTTTGATCCAACCTATTGGGATAATGAAGATAAAGACTTTCATGCTGAAGATAACAGAAGGTTGACGGATAAAAATCAATTATTTTATATTATATTTTATAGAGATTTGGCCCAAACTTATACGGCTAGAGACTTGCTGTTTGAATTAGATGAAAAGCTTTATAATCAAAAGGTTGAATTAAACTCTTTACAAGAACATGCAAAATTTGTGAATTTGATGTTGGTCTATAAAAGATTGCACAAAAAAAATTCGGAATACAATGTCCTAAAACGTTTGATGTATTATTTTGATAAATATAATTTATTGGGTACAGAAGTAGATTTTAATTTGGAAGTTTTTTATGCAGCATGTTTAATTGAAGATATCCAGCAAGAAAAAGGTTGGGATTTAATTAAAACAGAGCAGTTAACACAGTATCTCCAAAATGTAGACAAGAGTGATTGGAATTATACTTATTTAGAGCAGCTTCGCCAGAGCAAGTTATAAGCTAATCATTTGATCGACTGTTAAGGTTTAAGTTTCTTTCATAAAGCTTATCAATGGTGTTTGGCTGAACACCCATAATAAATAATATTTTAGCAACTTGGTTGAGTAGGGCTTGTTTGTATAAACCATTTTTTTTAAAGCGTATAGATGAAGTTGTACTTAGGGCAGTGAATAAAATAGGCTTGCTGTATTGCTTTAGTCTCTTTGATAATAATGTGTCTTCAAAAATTTTAACATCGTCAAGCAAAGGTTGATGGTTTAAAAAACTCTTGTGTAAAAATATACAGTGATCAAGGTAAACAATATGCCTATATTTAAAGCGTATAGTATTGGAATACCAAGAAGTAAAATTATATAAAAAGCCAGTTTGATCAAAGCTGTGGGTGAAGCCACCCCACATGTTAGACTGTACATTTTTAAGCTGTTTAAATGCATCCATACTTAGAATAGATCGTGGATGATGTAAAACAATCACTTCACCTTTAGCATGCTTTAAACCTAAGTTTAGGCGAGCCGCACGTGAGCTGTTAGCCAGGGAAAAATAAGTTATATTTTTGTATTTTTTAATTATGCGTATTGTTTGATCACGGCTACCACCGTCTACACAAATCAGTTGAATATCTTGCATTGAGCTATAAAGATTTAGAGCCTTAGTAAAAAAAGGATTGTGTTCTTCATTGAAACAAGAAAAAATAATTGAAATCATGAGCTTTACTTTTCTTTGATATAGGGTTCAGTATGAATCAGAACATCCTGAATACCAGGCATGGTGGCTTTGATTTTATCTTCAATGCGATGGGCTAACTCATGAGCATCATAAATACTCATTTTTGGATCAACTCTGATGCTCAAGTCAACAAATGCATTGCCTTTTTTACCGCGGGTTCTGATATCATGACATTCTAAAACACCTTGAACAGAGAAGGCAATTGCATAAACATCTTCAGTGTTGATGAAAGCAGCATCTGATAAAACCAGCATTGTTTCTTTAAAAATTTTAAAGGCAGTATAAGCCAAAAATACAGCAATAAATAGAGTTAATAGAGCATCTAACCAATAAATTTTGTAATAGACACAAACCAAAGTTACTAGAACGCTTAAAGAAACCCAAAAGTCACTGGCAGTATGGTGAGCATCTGCATGTAGAATATCACTGTTGTATTCTTTCGCTTTTTTCAATTCATAGCGAGAGAGAAAAAAGTTAACAAGCATGGTAATAAGCATGATGGCAATGCCAATAGGATGAAATTTGGGCTGTGAGCCATGAATTATTTTATCAAGGGCGTGGGTAAAAAGTTCCCAGGCAGTTAAAGCAATAAGCGAAGAAATAACTAAAATGGCTAAAGTTTCAAACTTTTGATGGCCATAATGATGGTTTTCATCTTTAGGTTGAGATGCAAAGTAAACAGAAATTAAACCAATAATGCTGGCGCTGCTATCGGCAAAAGAGTGTGCGCTATCAGCCAAGACAGCCAAAGAAGATGACCATAAACCGTAAGACAGTTTTAAAACAGAAACAAAAAGATTGAGAAGTAATGCTAACCATAATACGCGCTGGCTTTTATGGTAAGAATGCATATGCATACATAAAGCTTTATCACAGGTATAGAAGCTAAGTTAAATATTTTTTTTCTCAGCGACCATTAAAAGTGTTTTTACAATAAGGTCATGGTTTGACCAGGGAATGAAATGGTTGGTATCATCCAGTAGGGTAATGTTGGCGTTTGGAACCGACATGTGCTTTTGCATATAAGTTACATTTTCAACGGGTACCAAGTTGTCTTTTTTGCCATGCAAAATGAGTATGTTTTTTTTTGCTAGCTGCTTAAGTTCTGGCTTCATTGAAACCAAATCTTGTTTGAGATGTAAAATTTCTTCATTACAGTGAATCAAGGGTTTTGGTATGAACCATTGAAAAACTTGCCATTGGGCAGGATATTGAAACCATTTGGTTTTTTCTAAATTGGGGTCTAGAGATGCTGCTAAAAAATAGAGGGTATCAATATTAAGAGTGTCGCCAAGGGTTAAGGCCATTTTGGCAATTAATGGGCCACCATAAGAATGTCCCAAAAGGGTAATTGAATAACTTGAATCAAAGTGTTTTTCAAGGATAGCATTGAGCATTTTAGCTTGTACGGCAAGGGATTCTTCTGGCCCTTGCGAAATAAACTGGCCGTACCCCGGTCTATCAACAACCAAAAGACCAAAGACTTCTTGTAGTTGTGGGTTACTCAGATATTGAGAAAAACTTTTCCAGGAGCCCGGTGATCCATGTACAAAGACCACTATTTTTTTATGTTTATGTGGATTGGAGTAGATATAACTTAGGTTTTTTTGACCGTAGCTTAACTGTTTAAATTGATTGTTTGGGTTGTTTTTCACGGAAGCAGAACTTTCATGAATTAAGTTCTGATAAGGAAAACAAGCACAAAGAAACAGTAGCATAAAAATATAAAATATAAGGTGTCGCATTTAGATCTATGTTATGACGGTTCAAGTTATTAAAAATACATACAATTGCCGGTAACTACCATGAATATATTAAATTTAAAATAAAATAACCGATGACGACTTTGTTAGCAGTAATAAAAGACTATATTGTATCCCATCCGTATTTAAGCTTATTTTTCACAACCTTTATCAGTGAAGATGCAGCTTTTTTTTATGCATTGTTTTCACATGAGCACAACAGTATCTACTTAGCGGCAGCTTATATTGGGGGTATTGTGTTTGGAGATTTAGGCTTATATTTTGCGGGCTATGGGTCAAAGCGGCTACACAGTAAATTTATTTTAAAGAAAGTTCCAGATAATTTAGAGAAGATTAAAGGTGTTGAATCCATGGATGTTTGGCTGTTGATGACGCGATTTTTACCTGGGACACGCTTGGTCACTTATACGTATCTAGGCTACCAAAATTATTCAGTGTCAAGGTTTATAGGTATTTTATCTTTAGCCACATTTTTTCAAATCAGTATGGGTTTTGCATTTGTTACTTTTTTTGCGCAGCATTTTAATGCTGAACAGTGGACACATAAAACACTGATTGCTTTAAGCGCCATGCTGTGTAGCATAGTTGTCTTTAAAACAATCATTTTTATATTGAAATGGAAAGAACTGAGTTTTGATGCATTTAAAGTGAAGCGGATAGCTTTTTACCGATTAATTTACAAAGAGTTTTGGCCATCACTTTGGATGTACGGCATGATGCTGCCTTACTTTATATATCTAACCATAAAATATAGAGGAATCAGTTATTTTCTTTATTGTAATCCCGCTATTTGCAACAGTGGTATTGTTGGAGAAAGTAAAAATGATCTGGATAAAATACTGCAAGCTATTCCCAAGAAGTTTTTATTGGCGCAGTGTATGATTGAAAAAAATAAAAACTATCAACTTTCAGAAATCATTGGTTTGATGAGAGAACATGATATTGGCTTTCCTTGTTATGTTAAACCAGTAGTTGGTCATAGAGGACTAATGGTAAAAAAAATAAACACTAAAGAAGAATTAAAACAATACAAGGATAATTCAACGTTCAGTTTTCTTATTCAAGAAATGTCAACTGCAAAACAAGAGATGGGTTTGTATTTTATGAAAAATAAAAACAGTTTTGATATTTTTTCTATAACCGACAAACAATTTCCTTATGTGATTGGTGATGGAAAAAAGCAATTAAAGCAGCTTGTCATGCAAGATAGTTATTTAAAGTTATTTGCACCCAATTATTTTAAGAAACATTGGAAAAAATGGAATAGGGTTTTAGATGATAAAGAAAAGTTTTTCTTAACAGAAGAGGGTAATCATAACCAGGGTTGTATTTTTAAAAATGGTGCACACTACAATAATAAAAAACTTAAAAACATATTGAATACTATTTTAAACAATGTTGAGGGAATTAATATTGGAAGATTTGACTTAAAATATAATTTAAAAGCCAATGAAATTGATGAGGAGAGTATAAAAATTATTGAGCTCAATGGAGGGAGTGCTGAGCCAACACATATTTATGACAAGGATACAAGCTTTTATGAAATGTTTTCAAGTCTTTGCCAACAATACAACTATATGTCTAGGGTAGGAAAAGAAAATTATGCTCAATTTCAACATCAGTGGAATTTAAGGTCTTTTTTAAAAGATTGGTTCAATTATATCAAAATAACCAAAAAATATTAAGATATCTCTAAAATTTCAAGAGCCGTATTTTCTATCATTTTAAATAATTGATGCAATTGATCTTGGGTCATATGAGGGTTAGCTAAAATTAAGCGAATAATTAAGTCATCCCCAATATAAGCATAATTGATCATGGCTTGACCTGAATGTAATAGCTTTGTGCGTATGGCAAGGTTCAAGGCATTGTTTTGTTCTTGTGTTTGTTCTGGATGAATATATTGAAAACAAATATTGAGAGACTCCACTGGACCAAATAGTCTAAACTGAGGGTGTTCTTGCACACAGTTAGCAAAAAATTCTGCTTGTTTAAAAAGCCCATCAATATGATCATGTAGACCGTCATGTCCTAAGGCTTGCCAAGTTAGATATAATTTCAAAGCATCAACTTTGCGTCCACACTGGATGGAGATAGGCCCTAAGTTATACTCAGCTTCTGTATCTCTATAGATATATTTATCAGATGTTCCGTGGTTATGTGCTTTGGCTAACATGCCTTTTTCTCTAAATAAAAGCATGGCGCACATGAGTGGAAGGCCCAGCATTTTATGGGCATCCCAAGCTAAAGAGTCTGCACGTTCCAAGCCTTGCATAAGGTTTTTATGTTGTTTGTGCCATAAAACCGATGCTCCCCATGCCCCATCCGCATGCAACCATAGTTTGTATTGTTCAGTTACGTCAGCAATGGCATTGATAGAATCAAAAGCTCCTCTGACAGTAGTACCTGTAGTTGCAGAGACAAAAAAAGGTGTTTGTTTTTTCTGTAAACTCTTTTCAATGCATTCTTGTAAATGCGTTACATCCATTTTTCCATTGTCTAGAGTATTGATTTTATAAATATTGTTGATGCCAAGGCCAATAACATTGGCAGCTTTGGCAAAAGAATAATGGGCATCTTTAGACACAAACATACTCAAGTTATGCTTATAGCCATCTGTAGCAATGCTTGCGTCAAAGTGATTTCTTGCTGCCAATAACGCAGATAAGTTTGATGCGCTACCGCCAGTGGTGAAAATCCCTTCACCCTGGTTAAAATCGGCTAAATTTAAACATTCGGTAATAACTTTTTTTTCTACCAAGGTTGCAATGGGTGCGGTTTCATAGGTGTACATAGAAGTATTAAAGGCAGTGCTGACCATTTCCGCTAAAAAAGAAGGAAAAGAAAACCCCGACCATAGTTGGTTGGCAAAGTAAGGATGGTAAGTTTTTGCACTGTTATCAATATAGGTTTTGATTTGATCAAAAAGTTGTTCAGCTTTGAGACCAGTTTGCGGCAGATCCAAACTTATTTTTTCTTGCCTTTCTTGCGGTGATAGATAATCAATTATGGCTGTTGGTTTATCAAAGCTTAAGCTCTCATGAATTAAATTGAGAACTTTTTGTGTTAATTCTAGATCAAAATGCTGTTGCATGCGCTTGTCATAACAGAAAAAGAATCAGAGGTCACTTCATTCCAGGGTATTTATCGGACCTATACTACAGTGCTGTATATACGCAAAGAAGAGAAAAAATAATTCCACCCAATCAGACCGTTTTTGGGCAAGCCCAATTAAAACACCTTGAACAAAGCCCATTCTTTTTCTTCAATCCTGTGCCTTTAAACTTAAACCACTAAAAAACTATCATGGCTTTAGGTTATATCCACAAACAGTTTCTTTTATACAAAATCACCGATATGATGAATTTTCATCATATTGGTAGCACCTATGCTGAGTCTTGAGCCAGCAGTGATAACAACAGTATCTTTCTTTTTAAAGATTTTTTCTTTGATTAAAGTTTCATCACCATAGGCAATGAGCTGGTCCATGGATTCTGCAGCTGGACTAATATATGCGCGGACATTACGAATCAAGCTCATCTTTTGACAGGTTTTTACATGCGGGGTTAGAGCGTAAATGGGGACTTCAGGGTGCATCTTGGATAGCATCATGGCAGTATTGCCGCTTTCAGTGTAAGTTACAATGCCTTTATGTAATTTTGGATCAGCAATTTTTGCAGCTGCATTTAAAACCGAGTGTTGCGGATTTTTAGGATCATGAAAATCCGGATGCCAAGAAAAGTCACGATGACTTTCTGCGTACTTGATAATTTTAATCATGGTTTTAACCGTATCCATGGGATATTTTCCAGATGCGGTTTCTCCAGAAAGCATAACGGCATCAGTTCCGTCCCAAATGGCATTGGCAACGTCCGTTGTTTCCGCTCTTGTAGGACGAGAATTGTGGGTCATGGATTCTAGCATTTGCGTTGCGGTGATCACTGGCTTGAAGGCTTTGTTGGCTAAACGAATAAGTTGCTTTTGAATCACAGGCACTTTTTCAGTTTCTATTTCAACCCCCAAGTCACCACGGGCAATCATAATGCCATCAACAAGTTTTATAATATTATCTATACGGCGCAAAGCTTCAGGCTTTTCTATTTTGGCTATAATGGGGATATCAATCGCCAATTTTTTCATTTCTTTGCGTACAGTAATAATGTCTTTTTCAGTTTGGATAAAAGATAAAGCTACAAAGTCAACTTGGACATCTTTGAGCATTTTGATAGCCTTTTTATCTCTAAAAGTAAAAGCCGGGATATCCAGTTTTTTTCCGGGGATATTGATTCCTTGACGCTCTTTAAGTTCTCCACCAACAGTTACTTTGCAATGAATTTTTTGACCGGTAATTTTACTGACGATCAATTGTAGCTTGCCATCAGCAAGTAAAATTTTATCATTCTTTTTTAATAATGAAGGCAGCTTGGGAAAATCAACCGGTAAAATACCGTCTTTGCCTAAAACTTTTTCTGTTGTTAGAATCCAAGTACTGTTGGCCTTTAAAAAAAGTGTTTCGTTGTCTTCAAATAAGCCTAAACGCAATTTAGGTCCCGGTAAATCAGCCAGGATACCTACAGGATGATTGACTTTTTGTGCAAGCACACGAATACGTTTAATAAGCTCTGCATGTTGTTCATGGGTACCGTGAGAAAAATTGAGCCTAAAAATATTGACGCCTAATTTGATTAAGCGAGTGATGTTTTTTTCACTCCAACTTGCTGGTCCTAGCGTGGCAATAACTTTGGTTTTTCTATTCATACCGATTTCCTCGTTTTGTGGCTTAGAGTTTGAATTGGGCTCTTTTTTTGGGCTCTTTTTTTATAGTAATGAAGCATGATCCAGTCAAGCAGAGCAGGCGACATGCGTTGCAAATAGACCAACAATTTACCCCAAAAAGTCAAATAAACCCTTCTTGTATTGGATGCTATGGCATGATCTATGGCTTTGGCAACAGACTCTGCGCTGGCGCCAATTTTATTGGATAGACCTGGGTTTAAATGGGCATTGTTTGAGTTTTCTTGAAACTCTGTTTTGGTTAATCCTGGACACACCAGACTGAAATTAATGCCAAAAGGTTTCAATTCTAGGTATGCCGATTCATCTAAAGCATTGAGCGCAAATTTACTCATGCAATAGGCACTGCTTCCTGGGATAGAGCGGACACCTATAACAGAAGAGATATTAACAATATGTCCAAAGCCTTGCTGCTTAAATAATGGCGTTAACTTTTGCATCAACCACAAGGGTGCTAAAAGGTTGCATCTAAAAATACTTTCTAGGTTTTTATCATTGATTTGTTCAATAGGAGCATAGTAACCATAACCTGCATTATTGATGAGTACATCAATGCGTTTGAACTGTTGGTTGATGCACTTGGCTATTTTGCTTGAAGTGGTTTTTTTTGATAAATCGCCGACAATGCAAATAGCTTTGGCACCCAAGTGCTCTAACTCTTTGGCTAGTTGCTGTAAAAGCTGATCAGATCTGGCGATAAGCAAAAAGTTACATTTGTATTTGGCCAAACGTAAAGCCGTGGCTCTACCTATGCCTTTTGAGGCACCGGTAATGACAACGACAGATTCTGATGAAAGTTGCATGATTATTGATATACAAGGTCTGTTAAAATTGTAAATATATTGCTGTTCAAATACGATTAAGCCCGGCAAAGATCGGTTTTTGGATGATTGTATCTAAGGCTTGGTTGTATTTAGAAAACTTTTCTTTTTTTGAATCACTTAAAGCAATAATTTTATTGATTTCAGCATGTTTAAGATCGCAATCCTTTAATTCCAAAACACCCAGCATGCTTTGCGTCTGGCAGCGCTGTTGAAAAGCTTGTAAAAATAAATCTGGAGATAAAGGGATAATGTTTGAATCTAAAGTGATCCTGCTTTTTTGATTGCAGTGAACAAAGCTTAAGCGTTGATACAAAACAGTAACCACAGCCTGCATGACTTGTTTTTTATATGAAGGGGTGTTTTTTCTGTAATAGTGCCAAAGCTCAGGGCTAAAAATAGATGGGCAGTCATTCTGTAAAAGATAATCTTGTGCAAGAATTTGAGGATGAATAGCTTTAACTGCTTTGTAGCAGACTCTGCCTTGTCTATGCTTGACTTCTGCTTTTAAAACTTTAAAGCCAGTATCGTTTGTATCAGAGCTGGCATAGCTGCGTAAACGCAATTTTGATTTTTTCAACACACCATCTTGCGAGTCATGATAATTGATTAAATTAGGGCTGTCCCAATACAAGGAAGCCACCCAGTAGGGTTTTTGATCATAACAGTAATCGTCAAATTGCCAACTTGGATGGTCCTTGAGTATTGTTTTAATTTTATTTAAATGATCAAAAGAACAGGGATACTTTAACTCTATTCTTGAAGATATGCGCATGGCTGTCTAGAGGTAGATAGAAAAATCACTGGCAGAAATATTTTTATGATTAACCAGATCTTTAAGGTTTTCAAACCATTGATCAGCAGGGACTTTACCATTAAGCTTTAAGTCAAAGGTATAAAGGTTTTCATTGTTTTGCGCTTGATTGATCTGTCTTAAGTCCGCAGCCAAGACGGTTTTTTTTAAATCAGTTTTAAAGGTTTGAATCATTAAGTCTGGGGTGGAAGCTTTAAATTGCAAGGTAATCAATTGTTCGTGCGTCATGGCAAACATACTTTCACTGATAACCCACCAGAGAAAGCTGATCAGTACGGTTGATAAAATAGCCAGAGCAAAAAAACCGGCCCCGCAGGCAATGCCAATGGCCATGACAAAGAAGATGGCAACAATATCAATGATATCTTTAACGGCATTTCTAAATCTCACAATGGATAAAGCTCCAGCCAGAGAAAAAGCCCTGGCCAGGTTATTGCCCACCGCTTGCATGATAAAGGCAGCCACCATGCTAAGTAAAACCAATGATATTAAGAAGTGAAGCTCTAAGCCACGGCTGCGATGAAAGCGCTGATAAAATTTACTCACCATCATGCTCAGTATAAAACTAAGAACAATGGCCATACTTAAGCGAACCATATCAAAAGATCCCATGGGCGGAGATTGAAGTTGACTGTAGTTAAAGTAAGAAAATAACTGATCCATGCTTGACTGAGGTTATGAAAAAAAAGTGACCTTGACAAGCATTAGGTATTGTTCAAGAACTATTTTGTAAAGCAAGGTTGAAAGGTTTATATAATACTAACGATCATGTATAAACTTAATTATATAATAATGTTATGCGTATTAAATTAATAGGTTCAAAAAGATTTATTTTGCAATGGATCGTATTGGCCGTAGGTACTTTTTATATAAGTGAAAAAATTCGTTTCCACTATGATTTGGCTAGGTTTGCAACAGTTTCTCGTGACTTACGTGAAGTAAATATTCATGATAAAAAAGCGCGCAGCTTGTATCTAAAAAAGCATTCTCAAGCTAAAATATACAACGCTTTAACATGGAAGGTCACCTACCCAACCAAAATTAACTTGCCAACGATAGAGTTGAAGATCCCAGAAAATACTTTACGAGCATGGAAAAATGTTAAAGAAAAACCACATCCAGATTGGAAAAATGCTTGGGCAAAAACATGGGAAAAAAACTATCAAAATATAAAAGTTCGCATTCGAGGTGATTATTCTTATCATTGGGGAGTTGATACACCGTCAATAAAAATTAAAATGGAAAAGGGTAAAAGTTTTTTAGGTTATAGAAAGTTTAATTTAATTAACCCTAGAAGTGCAACAGGTGTCGAACGAGTTATAGGCGCTACATTAGCCAAAAAAATTGATTTATTAAGCGAAGATATTACTTTTGTTCGTGTTTTTGTCAATGGACAAAATTGGGGGCCATTTCAGTTTGTTGGAGCTTTAGAAGAAGAGTGGTTAAGGAAACATCGAGAGTTACCTGGGGACATTTACTCAGGAGAGATTGAACCCGTTGGACGTATGTTTCATCCTAATCAAGTTTTTAAGTTAGGTACAGACGTTTGGGCAGATAAAAAATTTTGGAAAAAGGTAAGCCACAATAACAATATCTTAAAAGATGACTTTTTAAGATTGGGGCAGGCTCAAAGTGTTCTGCAAGAAAGCTTTGTAAATCCTAGTAAAGATAATAGAAAAAAGTTTGAGGCGATTTTTGATGTTGAAAGCTTAGTAAAGTTAATGGCGTTAGAAAATTGGCTTGGCAGTAGGCATACGGATAGGTTGCACAACTGGAAAATTTTACATGACCCAGCTACTGGAAAATTGAAAATAATTGCTTGGGATTTGTGGGGGCATGGGCAAGGAGCAGAAGCAAAAGATATAGATCTTTTTTGGCCTTTAGCGCTACCGCAGCTTAATATTTTACGTTATTCAGATTTATATTTAAAAAAAAACCAATATTTATATCAGTTATTAAAAATAGAAGAAAAAGATAGAGTCACATCAAATACGTTAAGCTTTTTTAAAAAAAACATTCTACCTTTATATGCGCAAGCTAAAAATGTGCACCAGCCACTATGGTTTAAATTGAATGAGAACACTGGAATAGGAACAGCTTTAGAAATATATCGTGATGAGGTTTATGATGATTATCAAAGAGTTATGCAGTATGCTTTGGAACGTTCTAGAGTTATTAAGCATGCTTTAGAAGAAGTTAAAGTTGAAGCATCAATAGTTTCTGATCATCGTCAGCAAGACACTCTTAACCTGAATATTGCTGGAGAAGCTGCCATAGAGTGGGTGAGTATTGATAATCAAGTGGTGAAAAATAGAGTGAAGGGTGATGATATACAAAGAGTCTTTTATCCCAGAATTGAATTAAATGAATTTGAAAATTGGCATTCCTCATACAGAGCAATACGTGTTTCACAAAATCATAGTTATATTCTTAAAAAAGGCAAAGGTATTCAAAAGCTTGTTTTTAAAAATTTAGTTACAGGGCAATTTTTTGATGTACAGGTTGAGCAAAATAAAAATAACGGTTTTAATAGTAAGCAAAGTATACAATACAATGTTATTAGCATTAAAGATCCTAAACCAGATGTTTATATTGGGCCTGGTCGTGTTACTATAAAAAAAGATACAGTATTTTTACCAGGGCAAAAAGTAATTATTGTTCCTGGAACAACACTAAGCTTAGGTTCAAAAGTTAATTTTATTGTGCAGGGGGACTTTATAGCGAAGGGTACTTTTGATCAGCCTATAGTCATTAAGCCAATTGATCAAAGAGAAGCTTTTGGGGCTGTAGTTGTTCAATCTGCAAATAAGGCAGTGTTTGATTATTTTTCAATAAACGGTGGAAGTGGCGGTCAGTATAATGGAGCTTTGTATACCGGCATGTTATCTTTATACAATGTTAAAGATGTTAAATTAAAAAATTTTAGAGCTGAAAATAATACTGTTTATGACGATATGGTGAATTTTAAAAAAGTTCAGAGTTTTAAAATAGATCAAAGTATTTTTGATTCATCCTTTGCGGACGGCTTAGACTTGGATTATGCCACTGGTGTAATCGAAAAATCTACCTTTAGTAATACTGGTAATGATGGTGTAGATATGATGGGCAGTGAAGTTAAAGTTAGATCATGTGTTTTTAATGCAAATCAAGACAAAGCTATTAGTATTGGTGAAGCAAGTGTAGCTATTTTAGAAGAAAATAAATTTAAAAACACAGCACTTGCTCTAGCAGTGAAAGATTTATCTATTGTGCAAGATTCAAAATCAACTTTTTTAAATGTTGAGACTTGGGCGAAAGCATATCAAAAAAGTCAGTATTACTATCAAGGAGGGATTTTGATTACAGACATAAAAAACTCAATGTTGATTTCATCAGATCAAAAATCAAATATCATTAATCAACTGGATGCTTTAAAGGCCTCAAGAAATGTTGAAGTTCGAGTTCCAATGGAAAGACAAATAGACACTTTTAAACTGATACAAACTCGGTTTTTAAATCAGCAATGATGTGAAAAGATAGAACAGTGTTTCAAAAATTGGCTTAAATACAAGGTATTTATTTATTGACGTATAACTTGATCCTGTTATTAATTACTCCGCTAACAAGGTTAGCGCTCGTCTTGCACCAGGGTAAATGATGTTAGTCCTGTGGTGAGTAGCTGGAGATTTGACTAAAAATAGATCAAGGATTTTAATATTATGAACAATCAGTTTTCGGATTTAAAAGGTAAATGGGCTTTGGTTTTAGGAGCGTCTAGTGGTTTTGGAGCGGCAGTTGCAAAAAGTTTGAGTGAAGCTGGCGTAAATATTTATGGGGTGCATTTAGATCGTAAGTCTACTATGCCAGAAGTAGAAAAAACCATTACTGCGATAGAAGCCAATGGTGCACAAGCTGTTTTTAATAATATGAATGCATCTGATGCTCAAAAACGTCAAGAGGCTATTGCCCAACTTAAAGAAGTGAGTGACGGTCAAGGAGCACATATTGTTTTACACTCTTTAGCCTTTGGCGCTTTAAAGCCTTTTATTGATGAATCCGCTCTGACAGAATCACAAATGAACATGACCATGGATGTCATGGCCAATTCTTTGGTGTATTGGGTGCAAGATTTGGTTAAAGCTGAGCAATTGGCAAAAGGTGGCCGTATATTTGCTATGACCAGCGCTGGATCAGAAAGAGTTTGGAAAAGTTATGGCGCAGTCTCTGCTGCCAAGTCTGCTTTGGAATCTCATATCAGACAGCTTTCATTAGAGTTAGCGCCAATGAAAGTTACAGCCAATGCTATTATGGCCGGTGTTACCGACACTCCGGCATTAAGAAAAATTCCAGGTAATGCTGAAATGATAGAACTTGCCAGCCAGAAAAACCCTTATAAACGTTTAACAACGCCACAAGATATTGCCGATACCGTGTTAGCTTTGTCTTTACCGCATACGCATTGGCTAACAGGAAATGTTTTAGGTGTTGATGGCGGTGAGAGAATTGTCGAATAAAATTTTGCATCTCATACAATACCATCTACTTTACATATGAAGTGTAGAGTCAATAGTTAAAAACAAAGCAAGAGTGGGCTTGTCCAGACTCTGACCTGGAGCTTAGAATAAATAAAAAAGCAAAAGCCATGTTATATCGTTTTTGGCACAGGGGTGAGAAAATAAAAATGTGATTTTTGTTTTAGGGTGATACCCCATTTAAAAAAGAGCGAAGTGAGAAGCCTCTTTAGAAAGGAAACTACAATGGATCGTGTACCAATGACCGAAGAAGGTAAGAGAAACCTACAAGAAGAGCTGAATCAATTGAAAAATGTTGAAAGACCTAAAATATCTGCAGATATTGAAGAAGCGCGTGGGCATGGAGATTTAAAAGAAAATGCAGAGTACCATGCAGCCAAGGAAAAACAGGGTATGGTAGAAGCCAGAATCAGATTTTTAGAAGATCAATTTGCCCGCGCTGAAGTTATTGACGTGAACAGTCTATCCACGGATAAAGTAGTGTTTGGTTTAACCGTGACTTTGTATGATGCTGAGCAAGATAAAGAAATGAAGTACAGAATTGTTGGTGATGTAGAGTCCAATTTGGAAAAAGGTGACATTTCAATCAACTCACCGATTGCCAGAGCATTGATTGGTAAACAAGAAGGTGATATTGCACTTGTACGAGCCCCTGGGGGTGAGCGCGAGTTAGAAATTGTCAGCATTGACAAATAAGTGTTGAATGAGGATGTAATATGAGACTTTTAGCAAAGTTAGCCAAACGTTTTGTTGCCGGAGAAACTGTAGAGGATATTATTGAACCAGTCAAAGCACTGAATCAAGATAACATTGCGGTTTCCTTGGATGTTTTAGGTGAAGACATTGATAATAAAGTTGCATCGCAAGCCTTTGCCCAAGCATACCTGGATCTTTTAGATACAATTAAAGAGCAAAAACTCAATAGTAATGTTTCCTTAAAGCTAACCATGATGGGCTTGGATTTAGAGCAAGATTTTTGTGTGCAGCAAGTGGATGATATTTTGGCCAAAGCCAAACAAACCAATAATTTTGTTCGTATTGATATGGAAGGGTCATCGCATACCTCTAAAACAATCACTGTTTTTGAGCGACTGTTTGCCAAATATGGTCAGAGTGTGGGCATTGTGATTCAAGCCTATTTGCATCGCAGTAAACAAGATATAGAACGTTTGGCTGAAATGGGTGCACCCGTAAGAGTATGCAAAGGAGCATACAAAGAGCCAAAACATATTGCTTATCAAAACATGGATGAAGTTAGAGCCAATTACAAAGAGTTGGTTCAAATTTTATGGAATAAACACTGTAAAGTGGCCATAGCAACTCATGATCAATCACTGATTGACTGGGCTTTGGCTTATATTAAAGAACATAAAGTTGATAAAAGTTTGTATGAATTTCAAGTCTTGTATGGCCTAAGGCGAGTGACAATAGCCGAGCTTGCCAAGGACGGCCATCCGGTTCGAGTCTATGTTCCGTTTGGCCAACAGTGGTTGCCGTATTTTGTCAGGCGTTTAAAAGAGCGTAAAGAAAACGTTTGGTTTGTCCTCAAAGGTCTTTTTGAACGCTAAATTAAGACAGTCTTGACTAGGGTGCTTGGCTTTGTTGCCATTGGGTTTCACTGATTTTGCTTAAATGGTTCTGGTAGCGGGCGCAGACAAATAACCAATCGGATAAACGATTAAGGTATTGAATGATCCATAAATCCAGGGCTGTTTCTTGGTGAAGATCTAAGCATGCCCGTTCAGCTCTTCTGCAAACAGTCCGCGCAAAATGCAAAAAAGAAGCACATTGACTGCCGCCGGGTAAAATAAAGTTTTTTAAAGGAGAGAGTTGGGCTTGCATATGATCAATTTCTTGTTCAAGGGCTTCGATATGGCTGTTTTCAAGCTCTTGAACATAGTCACTTTTTTTAGGTGTAGCCAATACAGCACCCAGTGAAAACAACTCACTTTGTATTCGGGTCAGTTGTGTTGCAGTTTCTTCATGTTGACAAAAGCTTAGCGTGCATCCAAGCAAACTGTTAAGTTCATCGACTTCGCCATAGGCACGTACTCGGATATGGTTTTTTTGTACGCGCCCACCTGAAAAGAGTGAGGTTTCTCCGCTATCGCCGGTTTTGGTGTAAATTTTCATAACAGCTACTTTAAACAATATTGCCTATTTTTGCACGTAAACAGACTGTGGGCGTTATTTTAAAACACAAAAGATAAGATTTATTGCAAGTGCAGCTACAAATGGTATCATAATCAAGCTTTCGTGGAAGTGAGAGCATATGTGAAACCAAATCTGATTTAGTGTTTGAAGGGAGACCAGACAATGGCCTATATTATTACTGAACCATGCATAGGTGTAAAAGACTCAGCATGTGTTGAAGTGTGTCCTGTGGATTGTATTCACGGTAAAGATTCTGATGAACAATTGTATATTCACCCAGAAGAATGTATTGATTGCGGTGCCTGTGAGCCGGCATGCCCAGTCAATGCTATTTTTATTGAAGAGGAAGTGCCAGAAAAATGGCAGCCCTTTATTGAAAAAAATAAAAAATACTTTGAATAAAAATCTCTACAGTTTAGCTTTTTTAAAGCCAAGCCCTGTGCTTGGCTTTTTTTATCGCTTTTTCCCAAGCCTTTTATCGGTCAAGATCTCTCGCCTGCTTAATCCCTTAAAACTAAACAGACGCTTAACTTAGTTTCCAAAAACAATTTTCACCGACAACGCTGAATTGGAATTTTTTATACAAGGCAATGGCAGGTTTATTGGACGTGTTAACCTGTAAAGCCATGTCTTTGCCTTCTTTTTTAGCTTGCAGTAATAGCATTTGAGTAAAAAGCGTTCCCCAGCCATGTCGTCGATGCTTTTGAAAAATAAAGAGTCTCCCCATCCAAAAGCGATTGGGGGATACGATTGTATTGCCGCAAGCTCCTATAAATTGGTTTTGATGATTAAATAAAAGGTAATATTGGTTTTTATTGATATCTGACAGTTTAGGAACAGTCCAAGACGAATTTTGCTCAAGATTAAATGTTTCAAGCCATGTTTTGATCAGTGGATAATCTTTGGTTTTTGCTTTATCCATATAACCATGATTAGGCATTGAGTGTTGAATTTTTTTTTGATCAATGTGCATAAACAGATAGGGATTTTGAGCATGTACTTTTTCTTGTAAGTCATTGGGAAAAAAATTTTGCAGTTCCACAGGTCCAAAAATCATGTTGGGGTAGCCGAGCATTGAATATAAAAAGTTTAAATACTCTGTACTATGCTGCGAAGGTTGTCCATATATGTTCCAGCTGTTGTTATTGGGTGACACAGCAATAAACGTTTTTGATTGCCCTTGCTTGTCGATAAAAAATTGATATTGATTTAAATGGTCATCACTATAGCAGGATAGTAGATCACAGAAATTGCACGCTTGAAAAAAGTGTCTTTTTAAATACTTTAGTTCAGCACGTTTTCTTGGAATAGTGAGTAGTTTTTCCATTTACTGAATAAAGCAAAAAATTGTCTGAAAATAAAGCATGATTTTAAGTGTAAAATTATCATCATGGGTTTTTCTTGTCATTGTATAACTAAAAAGAGGTATGCAGCATGGCATACCTCTTTAATTATGACTAGAATCTCTTGGTAAAACAGAGTTTTACGAACAACCGCTGGTGGCGCCACAGTTTTGGCATTTGTAGCATACACCGCTACGGATGGTCATAGACCCACACTCTGTGCATGGAGGTGTGTCTTGCTGAACTTGGATAGACCAGTTAGACTCATCATGCGCCAGCTCTGCACCGGCAACTGCATTACTTGCTTCTGTTGTGGTGGTTGTTGTTGCACCATTTGTTGTACTTGTATTGAGCGCTTTTTCTGCTTGTTCAACGGCTTGTTTAGCATCTTCCGATAAAACACCAACCTGAGCTTTTTCACTTGCGCTTAAAAACTTGGACGCCATCCAACGGAAAATATAATCTACCAATGATTTGGCAAATGGAATTTCTTTATTGCTGGTCATGCCTGAAGGCTCAAAGCGAGTATGACTGAATTTGTCAATCAACACACGCAATGGGACACCATATTGCAGAGCTAAAGAAATGGCCGTTGCAAAAGAGTCCATCATACCAGAAATAATGGTTCCTTCTTTGGAGATGACCAAGAAGATCTCTCCTGGATTACCATCTTCAAACATACCCACAGTGATATAACCTTGATAACCACCCACAGAAAATTTATGAGTAATGGATTGGCGTTCATCTGGAAGATGTTTGCGGTAAGGCTTAGCTGTGACTGCTGTTGTTGCTTGTTCACTGCTGTTGTCCATTGAAGTGTTTAAAGGTTGTGAGCGCTTGCAGCCGTCACGGTATACGGCAACTGCTTTGATGCCCATTTTCCATGAATCAACATAGGCCTGAGCAATTTCTTCTTCTGTTACGGTGTTGGGTAAGTTAACCGTTTTAGAAATAGCACCAGAGATAAAGGGCTGAACAGCTCCCATCATTTTTAGGTGACCCATATAATGAATAGAACGTTCACCATTCATAGGTTTAAAGGCACAGTCAAATACGGCAACATGCTCTGCTGTGATATGAGGTGCGCCTTCAATGGTTTCTTCTTTTTCAATGTAGCCTAAAATGTCTTGACGTTGTATTTCGTCATAGCCGAGTTTTTTAAGAGCCATAGGCACAGTGGTGTTGACAATTTTTAAGTAACCACCGCCAACAAGCTTTTTGTATTTAACCAAAGCAATATCAGGCTCAACACCCGTGGTATCACAGTCCATCATAAAACCAATGGTTCCTGTTGGGGCCAAAACACTGATCTGTGAATTTCTAAAGCCATGCTTTTTACCCAAGCTGTAGGCTTCTTCCCAATCTTCTTGAGCAGCCAAATACAACTCACGATCTACCAAGTTTTGATCAATGTCGTTAACCGCATCAGCGTGTTTACGAATAACTTTTAACATGGGTTCACGGTTGTTGGCATAGCCGGCAAAGGGTTCTTTGTCTGCAGCAACCTCGGCGGATGTTTTGTATGTGTGGCCAGAAAGAATGGCAGTAATGGCAGCAGCATGCGCGCGGCCTTCATCAGAGTCGTAACCTAGACCCATAGACATCAACAAAGCACCCAAGTTGGCATAGCCAATACCCAATGGTCTGTAATCATGACTGTTTTTCTCAATCATTGGGGTAGGGTAAGATGCGTTATCAACAATAATTTCTTGAGCCAGAATGGTTGTTCTAGCGGCATGTCTGAACGATTCAATATCAAATTTACCATCAGGGCTTACATATTTCATGAGGTTCAATGAAGCCAAGTTACACGCAGTATCGTTGAGGAACATGTATTCAGAACATGGGTTAGATGCATGAATGCGATCTGTATTAGGACAGGTGTGCCAGTCGTTGATCGTGGTATCAAACTGTAAACCAGGGTCACCACAAATCCAAGCCGATTTGGAAATTTTTTCCATAATTTCTTTGGCTGGCATAGTTTCTACCGGTGTTTTGTCTACAACAGAAAGAGTTGTCCAGTTACGGTCTTCTTCCAAAGCACGCATGTATTCATCGGTGACGCGCACAGAGTTGTTGGAATTTTGGAAAAAAACAGAACCATAGGCAGGACCATTGAATGAACCGTCATAGCCAGCATCAATCAGTGCCCAAGCTTTTTTCTCTTCCATTTCTTTGCATTGGATAAAATCAACAATATCAGGATGATCAACATTCAAGATAACCATTTTTGCAGCTCTGCGGGTTTTACCACCAGATTTAATCACGCCAGCAAAAGCATCATACCCTTTCATGAATGAAACTGGACCTGAAGCTTCACCCCCACCGGCTAAACCTTCTTTAGAAGAGCGGATGCTTGAAAAATTGGTGCCTGTACCTGAGCCACCTTTAAACAACATGCCTTCAGTTTTTGCCAAGTCTAAAATGGAAGACATGGAGTCATCAACAGAGTTAATGAAACATGCAGAACATTGCGGATGCTCTTCAACCCCAACATTGAACCAAACCGGAGAATTAAAGGCCATTTTTTGGTGGACCAACAAGTGGGTCAATTCATCTTCAAAAATTTCAGCTTCTTTGCTTGTGGCAAAATAATTTTGTTTTTTAGCCCATCCAGCCATGGTTTTAGCAACGCGTGAAATCAACTGCTTAACAGAGGTTTCGCGTTGAGGAGTATTCAGTGTACCTCTGAAGTACTTTGAAACCACAACATTGGTGGCCAACATCGACCAAAACTTAGGGACTTCAACATCTTTTTGTGAGAAAACCACTTCACCTTTTTCATTAGCAATCAAAGCTTCTCGGGTTTCCCATTCAATAGCGTCAAAAGGGTGCACACCTTCTTGAGTAAAGTAACGTTTAAAATTCAAGCCTTTGCCTGTTTTTTTCTGTGTGTTTTTCTTCCGAGATGATGAGCTGGGTGTTGAGCGATTGATCACAGATGTTTCCATAGAGGTCCTCCTAAAAATAATTAAAGTATCGTCGTTAAAGCTTTTTGAGAATAAAAATCCCAAAACACACAATCATGGCGGATGAACGGTGTTTTTGGTTTACATATCTCAATGTAGGGCATTGGGTTAGGGTACATAACCATGCACTATATGTATTTTAACTTATGGCAAAATTAGCCAGTAAATCAAGTACAATTTTTAATAATTCATAAGTCTCTAGGATTAAAAAGAAAACCACTTTAAACCAAAAACCACAAAGACTTTAGATACATATAAATGTCAAACATTATTCAGTTTACAGCAAAAGCGACAAGGTCTTTTTATATTAAATAGTGTAACGCTAGTGCTTTTATAAAGCTTATCTATACTATTTTAGAGAGCAGCATTCAAAATATTTTCTTATATATTTAAATATAATTAATCATATCAGAAACATGTTCAAAATAAATGCTGGGCATACTCTTTAAAAGGGGTTTTTTGGCTGTGAAGCCAGAAAGAACAGCAATATTATCCATGCCTGCTTTTTGGGCAGCAATAATATCAACAGGGCTATCCCCAATCATAACAGCATCCTTTGCGTTTACTCCGAGGGTTTCACATATTTTTTGTAAAGGTAGAGGGTGGGGTTTTTTTACTGGATACGTGTCTCCACCTACAACCATACTAAACAGGTGTTTGATATTGAGCCCTTCTAAAATTGTGTGGCAAGGCGCTTCACGTTTATTGCTCATCAAAGCAAGTTTAGCATATTGACTAATGGTATGGAGAATATGATCAACTTTGTCGTAAAGCTTGGTGTTATGCAGGAGCTTTTCTTGATAAAAATGAATAAAATGAGGGTAAACTCTTTTAACAAGAGCTTTATCTTTGAGTAAATCTAAAAGAATTTGTCTGCTGCCTTGATGTAAATATTGTTTAAGTTCATCAATACTGGGAGGAGTGATTCCAAGTTTATTGCATGCAGCGGCGAGGCTGTTGCAAATATCCAAAGAAGAGTCAATGAGCGTGCCGTCCAAATCAAAAATGAAAAGTTGTTTTTGTTTTAAATTTATTGGGTTTTGCATAGACATTAGGGCAGAGTGTGTATAGTTTTTAACTTAAGGTCAAGACATGCAAATGTATCAACGAAAAAATAGACGATTTGTTGAGATTGAAGGGCAAGATGCAGAAAAGTTTTTGCAAAATCTTCTCAGTCAAAATCTCAATCTACTCAAAGCCAACGTAGATCAGGCAGTTTTATCCTGCCTGCTGAATCAAAAAGGCGGTGTAGAAGCTTATTTCTGGGTTAGTCTCAATCAAGACAGATATGTATTGGATATGCATAAAACCATGCTTGACGGTGTGCTGGATATTTTTCAAAGTTACAAGTTAAGAAGCCGAGTTGATTTTAATCTACTTCCTATCCAATACAGTTATTATAGCCTAGAAAAAGCAGACCTTGGAGCCCAGACACAACAGCATAAAATTACAATCAATGGCCAAATACTGTATAGATCAATTATTTTAGACAACGATAAAGTAGAAGCGTTAAATTTAGGTGTGTGGTCAGAACCGGCGTGGGAGTTATTTCGTATACAACAACGTTGGCCTAAATGGTTGCAGGATGTAAAGTCAGGGATGTTGGTTTTGCAAAGTGATTTTTTAAAACAAGGGGTGGCTTTAGATAAAGGTTGTTATTTAGGGCAAGAAACTGTGGCACGTGTTCATGCTCGAGGAGAGCGTGTGGCACGTAAGTTGTTTAATGTTAAAGCACCTTTGAACAGGCTATCAGCCGGAGATACTTTAAGTAAAGGGGATGAAAAAAAAATAATTGGAATGATAAGCAGCGTTGTTCACAGTGAAAAAAATCAAGAAGATTGGGCTTTGGCTATGCTGCACCGTGAAGCATGGGATGAAAAAACATTGGTATCGAGCGCAAACGTAAAAGTAGAGGTGAACGCATGAGTGAGAAACAGATTTTTTTTAAACAAGTTGAAATTGGGCCTATGGCTAACTTTATCTATTTGATTGGGGACCCTAAAACCAGAACAGCTGCAGTGGTTGATCCAGCTTGGGATATTGATGCCATCATCAAAATGGCAGAGCAAGACGACTATTCAATTACGGATATTTTAATCACGCATGGGCACCCAGACCATATTAATGGGGTAGAAGACATGATTGCACGCACCGGAGCCAAAGTGCACATGCACAAAGATGAAATGCCATGGTTGGGTGAGTTTAAAGAAACCGCCCTCAAAACCGATAATGAAACCTTTATCCACATTGGCGATATTCCCATAAAATGCATTCACACCCCTGGACATACGCCGGGCTCCCAGTGCTTTATGGTCAATCAGAAACTGGTATCCGGAGACACTTTATTTATAGGTGGATGTGGCAGAACTGATTTACCCGGCGGAGATCCTGAAAAACTCTATGAAAGTTTATACCATCGTTTAAGTAAAGTGGATGATGACGTGATTTTGTGCCCCGGCCATAACTATGCGGATGTTCAACAAAGAAAAATGGGCGAAGAAAAAAAAGACAATCCCTATTTGCAATTTGAAAGTGTGCATAATTTTATTGGCAAAAGAGATCCTAGCAAGTTTGAAGAAGAGTGATTTGCTCTGTGCTATCTGAGTATAGGGATATCCATCTCATGATGTGATTCACATAAAGCACTGGCAAGATCATCAATTCCTCAACCCTCATCAAAAGATTCATACGAAATAGGCTAGTGCTGGTAATGACGTCAAGTTCAGTCAAAAGCAGCGCTATGCGTGTTGCAATGGAGTGAAATGTCTAAGTGGATGAAAACCAGTTAAAAGCCTGCAAACCGTGGGGTGTAGCTTAGCTGTGAAAAGGTTTAAGTCATTCATTTTGAGAACGTGTCATTCTTTTAAGTTTTCAAGAAAATATGCCAGCACTTTTTTCAATGGCAAAAAAACACTGAATTAAACACCAATTCAATTGAGCGGTGCCTCAATCCTGACATTGACGGGGTTAGTTTTTTATCTCTGTCAGTTGACATATAAGAAATAGTTATGTTAAGTGATATACAATTAATAATTGTAATAATTAAACAATCTCACAAGGGGGCATCATGACATACATTCGAAACTTTGCTTTAGCACTTTCACTTTTGCTAGCCATCAACATCCAAGCGCAGAGCGGAGCAGAAGCAAGTAACCATGACTTTGAAAGTCTAGATACTGCTACAGCAACAGCGTTAATTGGCTATACCGAGGAAGTGTCACTTTTCACAATCAACAGTGAGGGGCAAATGATCGAGCTCACTCAGCCTGCTGTGGTAACTAATGAGGACGCTCTAAAATTGGGTCAACCTTCTTTGTTTATTCTTTCGGGTGATACTGTGCATAGCTTAGAAAAAGTGTTCATCAGCATTGAAGACGCCACTGCGGTCCGTCAAAACGCGCTAGAAAACAGAAACAGCAAAGCCGTGCCAAGCTCATTCAATGAAAAGTGGTACAAAGAATACAACAACATGCATTAAAAGTAATTTTTGATTCATCAGCATAGGCAAGATTACCGATCAAGCTTATGCTGATCAACGACCAGACTAGGCTGCAGTTAAATCTGTCTTTGCTGGTAGAGACTTTTAGTATTTAACGCTTAAAAACACACATAGCAATGAACCAATCTAATATCTGGGGGGATTATGATTTTAAAAAATACTCAAACAACAAAAGTATGGCTTATGGCTTTAAGTTTACTTCTTGCAGTCAATTACGCCAAAGCTCAAATACATACTCAAGATAAGGCTTTATGCGTGCGTGCGGACTTTGTGTTTGCGTTAGACATTTCTGGCAGTGTTTCTTCAGAAGAAACTCAAGAAGTGGTGAATGCTTTTATGACTGAGATTGATCGTTATGTTGTGGATGAAGATGCCATACGTATTGGTTTTGTTGTCTTTAATGGTGGCGTGGTTTATGAGCAGGCGCTTACTGGCGATGAAGAAAGTATAAACAACAGTATTAGGCAAATAAGCTCTCTTGCACGTGGCAATAGTACCAATATTTTAGAGGCATTGGAAAAAGCAAAACAAATGTTTGAATACTCTTTTGATGAACGACCGAATGAGATCCACAGAGGTTTAATATTACTGTCTGATGGTGATCCCATTTGGCATACTCTACAACCAAGTATGGACTATGATTTGGATGATGTTAAACAGCAATCATTCTTTTACAAAGAAGGTGTGGGAATGTTTGTGGGTCAAGATGCGCAAATAGCGCAAGAAGCAGTCATGGACAAATATCATGAGGTCATGCTCTCAAGACAAATAAAGAATTTATCAATTTATTTGGGATTTGAACAAAAAGTTAAGGTTTTTGCACTGAATATTGCAGAATCAGAGCAGCCAGTAGATGAAGAGCATTTGTATCACTTGGCCAGTCCACAACAACAAAATGATGCTGCAGTGTTTGATGAGGTGGAACACTATCTGGGAAGGTCATATTTTGAATTGCTTCAGTGGATTGATGGCTTATCCATATGCAATTAGTGCATGTTGACAGTTTGATTATAAATTTTTAAATATAATGAAAGTAGGCAAGAAAAAGAGCCGATACTTTTGATACTGTTCGGCACAAGTGAATGGCATGCCGGCATATTTTTTAGCGAAAGTTCTCTTGCTTTATATTATAATTTTAACTGCCAAGGTTGAATTTTTTACATCTGTACAAAAAAGCATACCATTTGTCTTGCAAGAATGGTAGATGCACGAGCATGAATGCCTTACGTTTTACTTTGCTCACCTTGTTTTGGGGTGGGTCGTTTATTGCTATTGAGCAGTCTTTGCATGTTTTTCCGCCCATGTTAGCCGCCAGTTTTAGGATGGGCTTTGCCGGTATTATAATGGGGCTAGCTGCAGTGATGACCAAAGCCAAAGGTTTTAGCAATATTAGAGAATTTGTATGGTATGTGCTTAGCGGTACCGTAGCCATAGGAATTCCCTGGGTCTGTTTGTTTTGGGGAGAGCAATATGTAGCTCCTGCTGTCGCCTCTATGATTAACAGTGGGGTTCCTATTTTTGTGGCTGTATGGGGAATTTGTTGTTTTCGTTCAGATAAGCCCAAGTCTCGGGAGTGGGTAGGCGTTAGTTTGGGTTTTATAGGTATTTTCTTTATTTTTTCTGGACCACTGTTTAAAACTCAAAATGTAGGAGAGCTTAAGGGTTTGTTGGCTATTTTATGTATGGCTATTTTTTATGGCTTGGGAACCAATCTTATCAAACGTTTGGGATCGTCGATGGGCCCTCGTTGGTCTATGTTTGCGCAAAGCATAGGAGGTTGTATGGTTTCTATTCCAGCAGCTTTTGTCATGGGAGAGACATGGCCCAACAACTGGTTAAATCAACCTATGGGTATTGTGTCGTTATTGTATCTGGCTGTTTTCTCCACCGCCATTGCTTGGATTTTTTACTTCCATCTGGTTCATACCTGGGGCTCAGTTAGAGCTGCCAGTGTAACCTATACGGTACCCTTGGTAGCGATTGCTTTAGACTTTTTGTTGAAAGGACATATTCCCAACTTGAGTGAGTGGTTGGGTATGGCCATTATATTTACCGGTTTGTACTGGATGCGGAGTAAACCAGTCAACAGCACACAAATAAATGATAATACAATCAAAGCAAAGCATGCAGCATGAATAAGTCTGGTAAAATAAAAAAAGAGGATTTGGACATAGAGCGTATTCGCCGTTCTGGACCAGGAGGACAACACCGTAACAAAAAAGAGACTGGAATACGTTTAACCCATATTCCTACGGGTATTGTGATCATGGCCACCACAGAACGTTCACAAAAACTCAATTTACAAAAGGCCATTGATACCCTGATACAGCGCTTAAAGAAATTAAATCGAAAACCCAAAAAAAGAATTGCCACCCAGCCCAGTAAAGCCGCAAAACAAAAAAGAATCGATGATAAAAAGAAACAATCAGAGAAAAAACAGCAGAGACAGAAAGTCAAAGTATAAAACTAAAGGTTTTTTTGGGTGAAGAAAGTTTTTCTTCACATTTATAATATTTGACTATATTTTGATCTTTAAAACATGGCTCAAAAAAAAATCTTGGTGGCAGAAGACCACAAAGATATTTCAGATGTATTGGCTGCACAATTAGCAGCAGAGTTTAAAGTCTTTCAAGTTTACGATGGTGAACAGGCTTTGGACTTTTTGCATGAACAGACAGATATTGATTTGCTTTTACTAGATATCATGATGCCCAAAACAAATGGTTTAGACGTTTGTAAGTGTTTGAGAAAAAATCCTGAGTACAAAGAGCTAGGGATTATTATGCTTTCTGCCAAATCTGACGAAGCCAGTGTAGTTAAAGCGCTGGAGTTAGGTGCAGATGATTATGTCACCAAGCCATTTCGCAGTGGTGAGCTTAATGCCAGAATTCATAACGTGCTCAAGCGCTATCATGATAGTACACAAAAAAACGATGACATACTCAAATTTAAATTTTTAACCATTGATCAGTCAACGAGAGCTGTAAGGGTGGATGGAAAAGACATTCATTTAACCAAAACTGAGTTTGATATGTTGTGGTGTTTTGTCAGTCGTCCAGATAGGGTATATACTAGAGATCAGCTTCTGGATGCCATAAAAGGCGAAGATGCTATGGTCTATGACCGCAATATTGATGTGCACATGTTTTCCTTAAGAAAAAAAATAAAACCTTATGGAAATTATATTAAAACCATACGATCCGTTGGTTACCGGTTTGTTACAGAATTAGATCAATGAAAATGATGAAACAGTATAAATACAGCACATTTATTTTTTTTATACTTATAGCTATTTTTAATCTAGGCCGGCTTTTATCTGCTCAGCAGTGGGGCTTTGTGGACTTTCTAGCTTTGCTTTTAGTGTTCATCATCAGCTATGGTTTTTATGTTTTCTTGGAAAAACGTATTGTGCAATTGAGTAAAAACATTGACTCAAAGCGCTCTTCAGACATTAGAATTAGGCACCTTGGCAGGTTGAGGAAATTTTTTTCAGGCAGTTTATTGGATGTAGAGAGTAAGGTTCATAAGCTCAAAAAAACCCAAAGAAAAATCATTGATGACTTGGCAGAAGAAAAAGACAAACTCAGTGCTATTCTTTTACAAATGGTGGATGGGGTGATGATGCTGGATGAAGAGGATAAAGTTTTATTTTACAATCCGGCCTGCAAAAAAATTTTAGGCATTGAACAACAGCATAGCATGCAAGGGGCTTTTGTTGGGGAAGTTGTATTTAGGCCACAAATATTAGAAGCCATTCAAACTTTAAAAGTTGAACAAAAGCCCATTGAAGAGCACATCCAGTTTTTTGATAAAGGTAAAGCCAAGTATGTTTATGTACAAATGCGCAGCTTGGGTCTCAAGGGTAAATCAAAAATTTTAATCAGCTTACAAGATGTTTCTAAAGATAAAACTTTAGAAAAAAACCGAAACACCATGTTAGAAAATGTTTCGCATGAGCTAAGAACACCTTTGACCGTAATTTTGGGGCATTTGGACATTTTACAAAAAGATCAGCGCAGCCAAGAACAAAAAAGTTATTCTAAAATACGTGAAAATGTAGAGCGGATGATTGTTTTAACCGAAGATATTTTAAAAGCCTCTCAATGGAAGCAACAGACTTTACAAAAAACCAACCAAGCCTTTAACCCCATGCCCAGTGTTATGGGGGTTGTAGAAAATTATCAAAACATAGCCAAAGCCAAAGGCATTGATCTTCAATTAGACAATCAGCTTGTTTCATCACAAAAAGATCAAGAGCCCTTATTTTTGATCAATGGCCATGAAGAGCAATTCTACCAAGTGATTCAAAACTTGGTGGATAACAGTATAAAGTATACGCCATCAGGTGAGGTAGAACTGCTTATCAAAAAAAATGAGCACAGCTTGGTTTTAAACATCAGCGATACCGGCTCAGGGATAGAGGCGCATGAAAAGAAAAACATCTTTAAACGTTTTTACCGGATTGATAAAGCCAGAAAAGAATCAGGTACGGGTTTGGGTTTATCTATTGTTAAGGCCTATTTAGATCAATGGGCTTCACATTGGACGGTTACTTCAAAGCCTAATCAAGGGACCACATTCAATATAGAGTTTAAAATTATCAATATCTAAAAACTATACACGGGCTTGCTGTGCTTGCTTTAGAGCAAGCGCACCCATTAAAAAAGTTAAAATAGCAATAATGATACACATCAATGAAAAGGCCGGCTTGAACTGAGCTGGAAATAGCCCAAACAACAGCAAGCCTAACAAAGGCATGCTAAACATACTGACGGCACGTAGGCTTACCTTTAAGCCAGAAGCCAGCCCCATGTTTTCTTGTTTAAAACAACGGTAAAGAATGTTGGTCAAGGGTGGAACACAGCTAATTTCCCCTAAAACGCCTATGGTTGCAGTCATGGCAATGCCCCAAGGCTCTAAAAAATAAGGGACCATAGCATGAGCCAGGCCAAACAAACTGCAGCTGAGTAAAATAGTATATTTATCATTCCAGGATTTGGTCCAGCGGGTCAGTGGCAAAGCAAACACAACCACCACGCCAGTGTTGATGGCCAAAAGAAACGTTGTCCATTTAATGGCATTGATGCCAGCTTTGCTAAAAAGCATGGGAATAACGATCGCATGAATAAAAATATTGATGTACATCAAATAATGAAAAATCAGCATGCTCCAGTTGCGTTTGAGCCAGGCTTTATCAATCACGGTAAATAGACTTTTGCGTTGTTTTTTGGCAGCAAACTTCAGCGAGTTGAACAAAAATAAAAATAGCGCAATCATGGACAAGGTTGTGATCAGGTCGCCAGTGAATAATAATAAACGATGGCTTTCCAAGAAATAAAATGCCAAGATTGAGGCACAACAAAAGCCTAAGTTATGGACAAGGTAAAGTTTAGCTGAAGCCTCTGCCCTAAGATGGTCAGGAGCTGAGGCCACCAAACTTCTTAAAATAGCGGTACTGACAATATCCAAGCTAATAATGGTTAAAATGGCACCTATAGCAATGGCAAACAGATTTTGATAGAGAAACATCAGCATCAAAATACCAATCAAGGCGCTAAAAAAAGCAAAGACCAAGGCCGATTTGCCGTAACCCTCATCAAAAGAGTTGCCAATAAACACTTGCGTGCAACCAGAGACAAAAAAGATGCCGGCTAAAAGAATGGAAGCCGTGGTGGCAGATAAATCACTCACCTGCACCAAAAACGCGGGCAACAAAGGAATAATAAAAGTCATGGCATGACTGATAAATTTCATGGCTAAAAGCTTCTTGGCATGGTTGAGGTGTGAAGGTTGCACCCAGCCTTTTTATATTGGGTAAACTTAGAAATCAATAATATGTTTATTTGAGTCTGGGTACTATATTAGATACCCAAACTCGAATATTTTTATTGGATGGTAACTTTTTCATAGGGCAACTCTATAAACTTGTTGCCGTAAGTGATGACAGCGGTGTTTGCAGTGAAAAATACAAAAGGTTTAAATATTAATGATGGCGATTGGATGATTCTATCAACTGTTTCCAAAATAATGTATTCAGCTAAGACTTTAGCATAGTATTTTCTTTGTGCAGCTGTAAATGTGTGACCATTTCTAATCATTTGATCCCAATCTGTAATTTGAAATCTTAGTCCATATGTTCTTGAGTTATAATACTCTGGAGAAAAGACTCGGTAACCATCTATCAATTGAATCTGACGTCTTGTAGATAGTGTTTCATTAATGGCTAAGGTGCCTAAACTATTATCTGATTGTCTGTACAAAACATTTGCTTCGAGAAGTGTCTGATAAAAATCAGGGTATTTTCTTTGAATGGCTTCTAAAGAATCTGATGATGCGCTTGCAATTTGTTTAGCAAAAGTATCAAAATTAGATGAAAACGTTACAATTTCCGGTACATTGTTTGTTCTACCCATCAATTCATCTAATATTTCATGGGTGGCTACGTGAAATTCAAAATGCTGATATTCATGAGCAAAAAGATGAAACTCGCCTTCTGGGTGAAGTAATATTCTCCATTCAGAATACAACCCTCTTTCCATGTTAAAGCCAGAAACAGTGGAATGCATTGCTCCATCAACAGGTAGACTCGGGTCCAGGTATAAGCTTGCTCCGTGCTTTTCCATTTTAGCAATTTTTCTTGATATATCTGCATGCTGCATTGCCGGAGCCCTAAAATGAACATTTGTTAGATTATCAGGAACTGAGTTAGGAGAAACTTTAAATACAACAGCTTGTTCAAGTGCCAAGTCTACCGTTTCTTTGCCATATCTGGCATAAAGAGCTTCTTTATCAGCCTTTGCTAAAAAATGGTTTGGTTCTACAATATAATCATCAATTCCCATTCTTTGTAAAAGCGCTTCACTGCTTTGTCTTAAATTAGCTAAGTCAGAACGAGCTAATACATTTAATACTCCGCTATGAGAAACACCGGCTATATTAGCAAAAGTAGCGTCATCAACACTTGTGTAAATATTATGACATAGTTTATTAAAAGTTATGACTATATCATCACTTTCATCAATTAAATCAGGAGCAAGGCGGTGTAACATGTTTTTTAGATTGTTGGCAGCATAAACTTTTTCTGACCAATTGTTTGGATTTTCAACTTTTTTCATCAGTTGATTCATGAAGTTTACAGTTCTATTATCGTTCAGCAATCTACCTAAGAGCTCTAATTCATCAAGCTCCATATTATGCAGCATAAGGGTTGAAGAAGACGCGTCTACTGACTTCCATTGCCGCAACATTTTTTGTGCAGTTTCGGATATGCCGCTGTTAATTAAGTCATCTAAACTTCGAGTAACATTTTTTGCATTGGATAAAACTGCATCACCAACTTGATTGGCAGCTTGGGCGCCTTGAATAAGCTTTTTCATTGTAGAAATCTCAAAAACAGTGCCGCCGACAGCTAAGGCTGTAGCGATTCGTGCTTCTATCATATTCGAATAACTTGCTCTTACTACGGCGGGATCAGCTTGATTCCCAGAGAGTAAACCAGCTTTATAGTGTTTGTGTTCGACTGTTCTATCAACCAGCTCATAGGTTGATATACCAACATCTGCCAAGCCAACAAAAAGACCAATGGTTCCCATAAGTTGTGATACAGCAAGTAGAGTTGCAGCAAGTTTTGTTCCAGCAAGAAGAATACTAACAACAGCCCCACCAACACCGGTAAGAATGAGAATGCCTAGCACAACCAAGCCTCCCCACATGAGAACATTTTTTCGAGTTTGTGAGCGTTTGTCTTCACGAATAATATTATCTAAAGCATCGGATATATCGTAGACAAAATTAGGGGATTTGTTCCAAACTTGTGCAGCCGCCGCAGAGTGATATTTTACTACATAAGTAACAATTTTATCTGGGTTACGTGAGATTGACGCATAATATGTGTCTGAAAGACTTTTATACTCAGCCCAAATTTTTCTTGTGGCAGCTTTTAATGCAGCTTTCATTGCTGCATCGTGTTCTTTAAATTGAGGCTTATTGGATTCGTAAATAAGATGTTCGTGATAACGGTCACGAACTTCTTCTGGCATGATTAGCTTTCCAACAATATTTTCCATATTATCATCAAATAAAACTAGACCAGGGCCGGAAGCAGCAGACATATAGGATGAAAAATATTTTTTATATTCCAGTGAATCTGCAGAAATAGAAAAATTATTTCTTATCTGATTTAAGTTACTTTGCGCTCTCATTAAACCCATAGAAATAACTTGCATGGCTTTTTGTCGAGGGGTTATATCCAAGGTCCAATTATTGTATTCATGCGCGACAATATCTCCAACGTAATTCGCAACAGAAAGGCACTTTCTTACATCTTCTTCATTATAAGGTTCACCATCGACACGTTGTCTATTGTTTTCAGGATCAATACAAAACTTTTGCCCAACCAGATTACCGATATTTTTTAAATAATGGTTAAAGTTTGGGTCGGTTTCTTTATCCCAAATTAAGACAAGTAACGTTGCATGTGATTGTAAAATATTTTTTAAAGCCTGGTAGTAAAAATACTCAGCAGTATTTTGTTTTTCAACTCTAACAGCACCAGCTTCTATTAAGTTCCAGCGTTGATTCCTTTTTGCACGAGTATAGTTTCTTTCTTCCTCGGTTAGTGGCGTTGGCCTACGATAACCCTGTAAATCTGAGCGGAATGCAGCCAATAGACCGTTGTAATATTTGTTATCGTCGTGCCCCTTACTGCTTAAGTCACTGATAAGTTTCGCTTTTGACCTCAAGTATTTATCAGCATGATAATGGTATCGTAGAAAGCGAATATGATCAGGGCTGCCTTGTTCAACAGAAGTTAAGATATTACCTTGAATAGACTGCTTAACTTTATCTTGAATAAGTCTATAGCCTGAAGCGAAGTCTTGATCATCAGCGATTGCATAAAGTTCTGAATATACAGAAACTGCATTAATCATCCAGTCAGTTGATTCTTGGCCACTTAAATCTTCAAAACCATATTTTTCATATATTGAACCATCATTTTCAAATAAGGTTTTTAAAATGTGGTCTTCAAATACAACAATAGAGTCCTCTTCTTGGAAGTTTTGCGCATATAGCGAAAAAAAGGCTAAAAGCACCAATGCAACAGTGTTTTTACGAAAAAAATTAAAAAGCATGATCAAATCCCCACAGCTAAAAACTTAAAAATAATGCGCGACGTTATCAAAAACTTAAAACATGTTCAATATAAATTTTTTGTAAAATCTTCTTAACAAAATCTTAACAAAAATTTGCTAGTGGGGGCGATAGTCGCTATGAATAGGGCACTTTTTTGGAGGAAGTATGTTAAATAATATCAAAGGTTTAGTTTTTAATTCAATACTTGTAGTGTTTGCAATGCTTTATTCTGGATGTGATCAAAGCGGAAAAAGTCATGATCAAACGCATGCGCATACCAATGAGCAGAGTCATGCTCATGAACAACTGGAAGGCAATGTTAAAGTAGATGGTTCCAGTACCGTTTTCCCGATTACCGAAGCCATGGCTGAAGAGTTTGGTAAAGAAAACCCCAGAGTTAGAGTGACTGTGGGTTTATCCGGTACCGGTGGGGGAATGAAAAAATTTGTTGAAGGCGTGATTGATATCACAGGTGCTTCTCGTCCTATCAAAGCTTCTGAGATAAAAATGGCTGCGGAAAAAAACCGTGAGTTTGTTGAGTTGCCGGTGGCCTATGATGGTATTGCTGTTGTGGTCAGTCACAAAAATACTTTTGCCAAAGATTTAACGGTTGCCGAGCTTAAGTCGATTTGGCAGCCAAACAGCAGCATTAAATTATGGAGTGACATCCGTAAAGATTGGCCTAAACAAGAGATTAAATTGTATGGACCTGGAGTGGATTCAGGAACTTTTGATTACTTTACCAAAAGTATTGTGGGTAAGTCAGGCGCTACCCGTCCAGACTTTACTGCCAGTGAAGACGATAATGTATTGGTGCAAGGTGTGGCGGCAGACGAATATGCTCTAGGCTATTTTGGTTTTGCTTATTGGATGGAAAACAAAGATAAATTAAACCGTGTGGCCATTGACAATGGCAATGGACCAGTTTTACCCAGTGAAGAAACCATTGAAAATGCCAGTTATGCGCCGCTATCCAGACCCATCTTTATTTATATCAGTAAAGATTCATTCACTAAAAAACCGGTAGATGCCTTTGTTAAGTTTTATATTGAAAACGCCAAAGAGTTGGTGGGGCAAGTGGGTTATGTGGCCTTTGGTGACGCTGTGTATGCAGCTATTTTAAAACGCTGGGAAAACAAAGTTCTGGGCTCCAGTTTTGCCGGTGACTCAAAAGGCAGCGTTTTAGAGCGGGTTCAATCACAAGGCCAATAAAAACGGTGCCCGACAACAGCTCAAATAAAAAGCATTCATTTTCTGCAACTGCAGGAAAGAAAAGAACAGAAAAATTGGTTAAAATTTTTCTGTTTGTGTGCGCCTTTGTGTCTATTTTAACCACAGTTGGCATTGTTTGGGTTTTGTTCAGTGAAAGTTTGCCTTTTTTTGGTAAAGTCAGTTTAAAAGAATTTTTCTTGGGAACACAATGGTATCCATTATTTGAACCCAAACGTTATGGTATTTTGCCATTGATTGGGGGTACTTTGATGATTGCTGTTGGGGCGGCCATTGTAGCTTTGCCCATAGGAACGGGCAGTGCCATATATTTAAGTGAATATGCCAGCGCCAGACAAAGATCCATCCTCAAACCGTTTTTAGAAATTTTAGCTGGGATACCCACGGTGGTGTATGGTTATTTTGCCTTAACCGTGATTACTCCTTTTATCCAAAAAATATTTCCCAGCACCAATATTTTTAATGCTGCCAGTGGCGCCATAGTGGTTGGAATTATGATTATACCCATGATTGCTTCTTTATCCGATGATGCCATGCGCTCAGTGCCAGATAGTTTACGAAACGCAGCCTTTGCATTGGGAGGAACAAAGTTGGATGTATCGGCTAAAGTTGTATTTCCTTCAGCCTTATCTGGGGTGGTGGCTTCTTATGTATTGGCTATTTCTAGAGCTATTGGTGAAACCATGGCCGTAACTCTGGCAGCAGGAGCGACACCAAAGTTGACCATCAATCCTCTAGAAAGTATTCAAACCATGACAGCATATATTGTGCAGGTCAGTTTGGGAGATACGCCGGCAGGCAGTGTTTCCTATCAGACTGTTTTTGCGGTTGGTCTAACCCTATTTTTAATGACCTTTGTTATGAATATTTTGGCTCAGAAATTTTTGCATAAGTTTAGGGAGCAGTACGACTGATGGCTAAAAGTAAACGACAAGCCATGCAGTTTTCTAAAAGTATGGCATCACGACAATTGCAGGGAAAAGTGTTTCAGTATGTTTGTTTGGGCTGTGTTTGTGTTGGGATTGTTTTGTTGGCTATTCTTTTGTTTAGCGTTGCCATGCAAGGCTGGTCTTATATCAGCACTGACTTTTTCACAAACTTTCCATCTCGCTTTGCAAAAAAGGCGGGCATTAAATCAGCACTGTATGGCAGTTTATGGTTGATTGTTTTAACCAGCTTAATTTCTGTACCTGTGGGTGTGGCATCCAGTATTTATTTGGAAGAGTTTGCTAAAAAAAATAAATTTACAGATTTTATTCGTCTTAATATTGCCAATTTGGCCGGGGTCCCCTCTATTGTTTATGGTATGTTGGGCTTGGTTATTTTTGTCCGTTGGTTTGGCTTGCAAAGAAGCGTAATTTCTGGAGCGCTTACCATGTCCTTGCTTATTTTACCCACCATTATCATTGCCTCGTCTGAAGCCTTAAAAGCTGTTCCCAATTCCATACGTTACGCTGCCTTGGCACTGGGTTCTACCCGTTGGCAAATGGTCCGAGATCATATTTTACCGGCCAGTATACCAGGAATTATGACAGGAACTATTTTGGGTTTATCTAGAGCCGTGGGCGAAACAGCGCCTTTGATCATGATTGGTGCCTTAACTTACGTTGCCTTTGTTCCTAAGAGTATCCATGACCCGTTTTCAGTGTTACCCATTCAAATTTTTAACTGGGCCTCTCGACCACAAATGGAGTTTCATTATCTTGCCGCAGCAGGAATCATTGTGTTATTGGTATTTTTATTAACCATGAATGCTTTAGCCATATGGATCAGGCATAAATTTGAAAAACGTAAGTAGATAGAACAATGGAAGATAACAAAAAACAACATATTATTAAAATCAAAGACCTTTCCATCTATTATGGCGACTTTAAAGCCGTCAATCAAATTGACTTGGGGATTGATGAGCATAGTGTCACCGCTATTATTGGTCCCAGTGGCTGTGGAAAAAGTACCTTGTTGCGCTCCTTGAATCGTATGAATGACTTTATTTCATCGGTGCGTTGTGAGGGAGATGTTCAATTTCAAGAGGAGTCTATTTTTTCAAATACGGTAGACGTGGTTGATTTGAGAAGAAAAATAGGGATGGTCTTTCAAAAACCCAATCCCTTTCCAAAATCCATTTATAAAAATGTTGCTTGGGGACCTTCAGTCAACGGTTACAAAGGTAATTTAGATCAATGTGTTGAAAGAGCGTTAAAACGAGCAGCCCTGTGGGATGAGGTTAAAGACAAGCTGGATCAAGATGGCTTGTCATTGTCTGGTGGTCAGCAACAACGTTTGTGTATTGCAAGAGCTTTAGCCATGGAGCCGGAAGTTATTTTAATGGATGAACCTTGTTCAGCGTTGGATCCCATTTCTACCAGTCGGGTTGAAGATTTGTTGATAGAATTAAAGCAAGACTATACCATTGTTATCGTGACCCACAGCATGCAACAGGCAGCTCGGGTATCGGATAAAACAGCCTTTATGTATCAGGGGGACTTGGTAGAGTATGGAGAAACCAAAAAAATCTTTACCCGTCCTGATAAAAAACAAACAGAAGATTATGTGACAGGAAAGTTTGGGTAGACCATGCAAAGACATTTACACAGAGAATTAGACAACATTAAAAAAGACCTTTTATTTGTAGGGTCTTTGGTTAAAGACAGCGTTGAAAAAGCCATTGTTGCTTTTAATGAAAGCAACACCGAGCTTGCTGATGAAGTCATTGCCCAAGATAAAAAAATTGACGCACGAGAAGTAGAAATAGAAGAAGAGTGCTTAAAGCTTTTAGCCTTACACCAGCCAGTAGCTGAAGATTTGCGTTTTATTACAGCAGTGATGAAAATTAACAATGCGCTTGAAAGTATGGGTGATAGCGCAACCAGTATTTCCAGACGATGTTTGCATTATGCTAAGCGTGCACCAATTGCCATTCCAGATGAATTGAGTCAAATGTCAGAGAAGACAGTCAACATGATTGAACAAACCCTAAAGGCGTTCTTTCAAAAAGACGATGTTTTGGCTAAAGAAGTTATTAAATTAGATGATGATGTCGATGACTTGCAAGCAGATATTTTGTCCAAGCTTAAAAATATCATGAAAAATGATGCCAATCATATTTCTGTGGCTCTAGATGTCTTTACCATCACGAGACGTTTAGAAGGTATTGCTGACTTAGCAACCAACATTTGTGAGGATATCATTTACATGGTCAAAGGTGAGATTGTTAGACATCAGCGCAAAGAGATTGAGTCTGAGTAAGCTCTTGTCATGGCCAATGTTCTAGTTATCAAAGCAAGTTTAAACCCCAACAGTAAAAGTGCACGTTTTGCAGATATTGCCGTGGATAGTTTAAAGGAATTAAACGGTCAGCATCACTTTGAACTTTTGGATTTAAAGCAAGTTAATTTACCCTTATGTGATGGAGGACAATGTTTTACGGCTCCAGAATTAGCAGACTATCAGGAACTTCTTAAAAAAATGGATGGTGTGTTTATTGCGGCCCCCATTTATAATTACGATGTCAATGCAGCATTGAAAAACTTTATTGAACTGACCGGTCAAGCCTGGAAAGAAAAAGTTTTAGCCATGGCTTTTCATGCTGGCGGTGAGCGTAGCTACATGTCTGCCATGTCATTTATGAACAGCATGATGTTGGATTTTCGCTGCTTGATCGTTCCCAATTTTGTTTATGCTTCAGATTACTTTATTCAAAGTGAAGAAGGTCAAAAACAAATAGAGATACGTATGCAAAGTATTATGAAGAAATTTGTCAGTTTGTGTGAGTGGAAGCAGAGTTTTGAAAAACAATAGGTGCATGAAAAATACACCTATTGTCTAGCAAACAAGATCATCAACATTTGATCTTAGCTGATGGGTATGACCTTACTATGTTCTTTTTCTGCCTTTTCAATAACAATGTTCAGTTGTCCGTCTTTAAATTCAGCATTCACTTTGTTGCTATCACTAAGGTGAGGTAGTTTGAAGCTGCGCTGAAATTTTCCATAGCGTACTTCATTCATCACGGTATTGCCTTTGGTTTGTTCTTTGCGTTCACCACTGATCATCAAGGTGCCGTCTTTCATTTCAATATTAATATCCTCTTTTTTTACACCCGGTAAATCCATATGAATGGTATAGGATTTATCCTGTTCAGAAATAGAGCTGCTAGGACTCAAAAAATCTGAAAAGTTTTTTTCTAGACCTCTAAAGCTAGAGGGTGAAAAAAAGTTGTCAAAAAAGCCATCAAAATGTGAAGGCAAGTTAAAAAAATCTCGGTTATATTTTTGTATGCTCATGCTAAAGTCTCCTTTTTATAGGGTTTATACGAGTAAGCTTACATCAGAAAAGTTAGGACCAAGTTTGTAAATGTCAAGTTTTGATTTTGTATATTTTTTGTCAGAGAGGTTTGGATGTTGCAAGGTCTATGATAAATGACTTTTGTACCATGCTAACGCAGCTAGTAAAAAAAATTTTAGCCTATGATCAGATTGAGGCAACTTACTTAAAACATGAACATGCATTAAGTGCTAAAGAATTGTTAGAAAAAGTTTTATCTGATTGGAAAATCACTGTCAAAGAAGATCACAGCTCAAAAAGCGCATTGACCAATCTCAATAAAGTTTTAATTGTTGCCAATCATCCATTTGGTGGGGTAGAGGGTATGATTTTAACCCGCCAGTTTCTACAAAAAAATACCCCTATAAAAGTTCTGGTCAATCCTATTTTAAAAGTATTTAAACCCCTAAGAGAAAACTTTTTATTTGTTGAACCCTATGATGATGCTGAATCAAAAAAGCTTAACATTCAAGCCACCAAACAAGCCATAGGTTGGTTGAAAAAAGGCAAAGTTTTAGCCATGTTTCCTGCAGGAGAAGTTTCAAGCTATCAAGCTAGAAAAAATTGTATTGTTGATCCGGTATGGAGTAAAAGCTGCGCAGCTTTTGTTGAAAAAACCCAATGTTCAGTTTTGCCTGTTTTTTTTCATGGGAACAACAGCCGATGGTTTCAAATTTTAGGCCTTTTACATCCAAAAATCAGAACGCTTCTTTTGGGAAGAGAGTTGGTGAACAAACAAAAGCAATGCATTCACATGAGCTATGGTAATATTGTACATTTTAGCAAACTGCCAAAGCATTTGAGTAGAAATGAATTGTCAGATTATTTTAGGTTTCTTACTTACAGCATTGCCAAGCAAGGTGAAAAAATAAAGACCAATTCCAAGCAACAAAATATAGAGATTTCTCATGCGGCGGCAGCTCTACAAAACAATATCAATGCCTTACCAGAGGCAGCCCTGCTATTAAGATCAAAGAACTTTTCGGTTTATGTGGCAGAGCATAAACAGATACCCATGCTTATGCATGAAATTGCCATACAAAGAGAGCGTTCGTTTAGAAATGTTGGTGAGGGAACCGGTAAAGCTATTGATACGGATGCTTTTGACCAATACTACAAACACCTTTTTGTTTGGGATGAGGACGCAAAAAAAGTTGTTGGCGCCTATAGAATTGCTTTAAGTGATGAAATTAAACAAAAAAATCAGAAGTTTTATTCACAAACTTTATTTGGTTTTGATGAACGTTTTATCGAAGAGATAGAACCAGCAATTGAAATGGGACGATCATTCGTAAGTTTAGAGTATCAAAAAAGTTTTACACCATTGTTTCTCTTGTGGAAGGGGATAGGTCAGTTTGTAGTTAGAAACCCAAAATATACCAAGCTTTTTGGGCCAGTGAGTATTAGTGGGGAATTTTCTTCACTCACTAAAACAGTGATTAAAGAGTATCTTTTACGGCACTATGGAGCGGGTAAATTAAAAAAGCATGTTCGTGTCAAAGTTCCTTTTAATGGTGAAAATTTGTACGACTATACTGCAGAATCCATGGCAAAGTTTTTTAACAGTTTAGCAGACATTTCTAATTATATTGATTATCAAGAAAAAGAATTTGCAGGCATACCTGTACTGATAAAACATTACATTAAATTGGGTGCTAAGTTTATAGATTTTAATGTTGATCCTGAGTTTAATAATGCTTTGGATGCTTTGATTTTAGTTGATTTAAAGCAAACAGAAGAAAAAAGCTTAAAAAACTATATGGGTGAAGAGGGCTATGAAATTTTTAGAAAGCACCAAGATTTAAATAAAAATCAGAGCTAACTTAATTTTAGATAAAATTTTGAGTTTGATAGACCTTAAGCTTTATAATGTGTTCCTGGTGGTAATTGTGAGGCAAACGGAACAACTGCATTGTTATCTATAATACAATCATCTGCAATTGTGCAGGCATCTTCAACGACAACCCCTTCGCCTATGGCAACATTTTTTCCAATGAAGACTTTATGACCAATACGACTATGGTCACCAATATTGGCTTGGATAATGGTACAGTGCGAACCTATGGTCACACTTTTGCCTAAAGTGACTTTTTTTTCCTGCATGGAAATTGTCTTAATGTATTTTTATACAATTGTAAAAGAGAGTTTGAGCAAATTTCACATTCATAGGGAATGTGATATAAACTTTGGCTTGAGCATTATTGGAATAGGCATTGATATTGAAAATATTGAGCGGTTTAAGACTCATGTTGAACAAGGTCATCAAAGTTTTTTTGAGCGTTTGTTTTCAAATGCTGAGATTGAATATTGTATGACAAAAAAATGTCCTGAGCAGCATTTTGCAGCAAGATTTTGCGCCAAGGAAGCTTTTGTTAAAGCCAGTTTTGGTCAGGAGAAATTTAAAATTACGGATGTTCAAGTACTTAAAAAAGAGGGCAAACCTTATATTGAAATGTGGCAAAAAAAATCCAAAGGTAAAGCCTTGCATCAGTTTTTTCAATCCCACACAGTGTTGCTTTCATTAAGTCACACCCAAGCGTATGCTTGTGCCCAGGTTATAATACAAAAAAATAAACATGAACAAGGATAAACAATGCCCAACAGTATGACAGGATTTGGTAAGGCCAGCATAAGAGTCAAAAATTATGAATACACATGCGAAATAAGATCTGTCAATAGTCGCTACCGAGATGTAAAATGTACATGTCCTAAAGATATGGTAGCGCTTGAACATAAAGTAGAAAAAATGATTCAGAACTATTTTTCAAGGGGAAAGTTTAGTGTTGTGTTGCAAAGAAACAGTTTATCAAGACAGAAAAAAATCAGTTTTGAAGAAAAAAGTATCATTGCGCATTGGAAAACCTTAGATGGGATAAGAAAAAAAATGGGTCTAAAAGAACCTTTAAACATGGAAGCTTTGATTCATATTGATCGAGGTATTTTTGTTAATAAAAAACCTCTAAAAAAAGATATTTATCAAATAGAAAAAAATTACTTAAAAGTCATGCAAAAAGGGCTAGATAACCTTAAAGAATCTCGTAAAAGAGAGGGTAAAGGTATAGAAAAAGTCATGCTTAAGCTGCAAAACAATGTAAACAAGTATGTTAAAAAAATTGAACAAGAGTTTAAGCGTTTTCAAAAAGGCTTAAGCAAAAAAATAAAAGTTAAACTGGCACAGTTACCTAAAGATTATGTCCAGGATAATAAAAAGTATGAAAGTGACCTGGTTTCACTTAAAGATAAAACCGATATCACAGAAGAATTGGATCGTTTGAGCATTCATTTAAAACGGTTAAGAGTTTTGTTAACTACACAAGGTGTTGTTGGGCGTGAGATGGATTTTTTAATGCAAGAAATTAATCGTGAAATCAATACCATTGGCTCTAAATCATCAGAGGTGAAAATCAGCAATCAAGTGATCATGTTAAAAACCGATATGGAAAAATTAAGGGAGCAAGCGCAAAACCTTGAGTAAGAATGAAAAAATAGCAGTAATCTCAGCAGCATCCGGTGCCGGAAAAACTACCGTGGTGAATCGTTTGTTGAAGCAAGATCAACGGTTTTCTAGAGTAATTACCCACACAACCAGAGAAAAACGACCTGGTGAGAAAAACGCTGTAGATTATCACTTTGTTAGCAAGGATGAATTTGAGCAAATGATAGCTCAAGATGCTTTCGTTGAGTGGGCAAAAGTCTATGACAATTACTACGGGACTTCAAAGCAAGGGATAGCGGACATTATTGCCCAGGGAAAGCATGCCTTGCTGGTCATAGAGTGGCAAGGAGCCAAAAATATCAAAAAGCTTTATCCAAATGCCCAGTTTATTTTAATGTTGCCGCCCTCTATGGAAGAGTTAAAAAGCAGAATTTCTGGAAGAGGTGGGGATGTAAAGGATATTACTCAAAGAATTGAGTTGGCCACGCATGAAATTAAACAGATGTTATGGTACGATCAGGTTATCATCAATGATGATGTTGATCAGTGTGTAAAAGATTTGATCTTAGCTTTAAATGATGAGGGTGCTTTCTCAATGGATCAACAAAAAGAACGCATTCAAAGTTTTATATGACTTTAGGTGTTTCGTATATCTTATACCAAGCATAAAAAGCATAAGGCTGTTGACAAAACTTTAAAAAAGTATAGAAAAGGCTGCTATGGCAAGAATTTCAATTGAAGATTGTTTAGATAAATTACAAAATCGTTTTGCGTTGGTGCATTTAGCATCAGAGAGAGCCCGCCAATTGGCCAGAGGTTCAAACCGTTTGATTATCACTAAAAATAAAGATATAGTCACTTCTTTGCGTGAAATTGCCAGCGGTCGCATTAAGACCAAAAAAGAGCTCGACGAAACCGTCATTGAGAGCAAATAACTTTATTCTTTGTTGATTGGAAAAACTCAAAAAAACAGTTTCACGCTGTTTTATGTGTTGGGCAAAAGAAAAAAGCTGAGTTTTTCACCTTTTGCCAGAAGCTTTTCCCTCTAAAAAACAAATCGCTTGTGCAAAAACAAATAAATCCGTAAACTTATAAGCATGGGTAAAAAGTTTGGCGCCTATGAGGTTGAGCGCAAAGTTGCCATTGGGGGCATGGCTGAGATTTATAAAGCCAAAGATGTTTCAGGCCAAGCTGTGGCCATTAAAAAAATTCACCCAAGTCTAGCCAGCCAAGAAAAATTTGTACAAATGTTTTTGGACGAAGTCCGTATTGTTATTCAATTGGATCATCCTAATATTGTGCAGTTGATGGATTTTGGTTTGGTAGAGGGAGCTTATTATTTTTCCATGGAATGGATGGATGGCAAAGCTCTATCGGCGGTGACCAATGAACAAAAAAGAGTTAATAAGCTGATGCCCATTGATGTGGCCCTGATCATGATGATGGATATTTGCGATGGTTTATTTTATGCCCACTCCAAAGAAGACCGATACAAGCGCCCCTTAAATATTATTCATAGAGATATGAGCCCGCCCAATATCTTGGTCAATTTAGGCGGAGTGTTCAAAATCACAGACTTTGGTATTGCGCAAGTTCGGGACAAAAATTTATTGACTCAACCTGGGATTATTAGAGGCAAGTTCAGCTACATGTCCCCTGAGCAATCTTTGGGTAAGCCTTTGGATCATCGTTCAGATCAATTCAGTATTAATATTATATTTTATGAACTGTTGACCAACCACGCCCTATTTCTGCGCAACAGTGAAATAGAAACCCTGCAAGCAGTTAGAAAATGCGATATTCCACCCTTAAAACAGTTTAGAAACAATGTTCCTGCCCAGTTAGAGGCTATCATTCGCAGAGGTTTAAGTCTGGATAGAAACAAACGTTTTACCAATGCCTATGAAATGAAACAGGCCATTGCCAAAGTATACGAAGAAAACTTCCCCAACAGCAGTCGAGAAAATGTGGTGAATTACTTTAATCAACTGTTTCCAGATATGCATTATACCTTGTCCATGCACTCAATAGAGGAAGATTCGCATTATTTACGTAAAGCACGAATTGCTCAAGCTAAAGTGGCCAAGCAGAAGTCTTTTAAATTTAATCCTCAACCCTTCACACATCCCTTGAGCATGACCTTGCTTATGAGTATAGGGACTGTTTTGTTGCTGGAGTTGAGTTTGTTTTTATTAAGTCAGCTGTAACTTTGCCTTGATTGCAAAGTGTTTTAGTTAGCCAACGGTTGACAGTAAAAGTTGATCCATGCTAGATCTTTTGATCAATGCGCAACTGGGGAAATAAACATAACAAAAAATGTTCATTGTTTGTATGTGCAGTTTTTTTATTCACCTTAATTTTCTGCGTTTTTTCATAGGCATGATCATCATCACGAAACCGAGCACATCTGCTATAGCAATACTAAGCAGAGTAAGCAGTATATTAAAGACTTTTCAGAGCAAGATTCTTTTATAAGTGATCATGACTGTTATTTATGCGTACTTTTATCCAACCATCATGCTTATGAATTTTTAAGTCAGCCTTTACGAGTCAATTTTTTAAAAGACATTCATAATGCGCTTAGACAACAAAATACAAGTTACATTCATCTCTCCTGTCTTTTTAAAGCACCTAAAAACTCCCCACCCTTATTTCTCATGGGGTAAAGCATCGTGTTCTATATGCTGCAGTGCTAAGTAAAATGCTTAAGTCTTTCCCCCTCAACTTAACTTAAATATTTTTTAAAGCTCCTGTGCCATAGGGCATTGGTGCTAATCATTGGATGAGTTGTTGTTATAGCAACAGCTGTAAATGTTTATGCTTAATCTTAAGAAGAGAAAACTGAAGAATAAGTTTTAGTTTGGAGAAATAAATGAAAAAAATAACAGTATGTTTACTGATTGTATTATCAATACAAAGTATTGGCTTTGCTCAAAGTTCACGTTTGGAAAATATTGAAGCCATTAAACAAACGGTTTTTGATATGTATTCGAGTGAATTTGATGCAACAAATTATGATCAATTGCAAAAATGGATCGTTTACGGGCTTGGTGAAAGGTCAACACCCATGCATAGTGAGCATCGCCCTGCAATGGTCTATATTGTTAACGGCAGTACAATCGTGAAGCATTATTATGTTTTATATATCGATGGTTTAGGCTACTCAAGCCAATACTGTGATTGCTGTCATATTGAAATGCAGACATCTGGTGGAGGGCTAATTGCGCATTGTCAGGCCGTGTGTACAACACCGCCTTATACTGAAGTAGGGCAATTAACAAAGCTTTTACCCTTCATTAATAGGAATGATAGCTTAGAACTTGTTCGTTATCCATCCAGACCATAGATTGACTGAGGGAAGAGCAATGTTAGCATTAAAAAGATTTTTTATAGTGGGCGTTAGTTTATCGCTGGTTCATTGCTCTTCCAATCAAAAGAGTTTGGAAGCAGTTTTTGAAGAAAAAAACTATGCCCAAAAAATCAGTCATTTAGAGTCAAAAATAGTTCAACTCAATGAGCAAATTGAGTATTCACGGCATGAAGTTGATCATGAAGAGCATGGTGAAGAAAGAGAAGAGCACAGTCATGAACACGGCCATGAAGAAAGTGATGCTTCTCTTACGGAAATAGAAATTTTGAAACTTTTACAAAAACTAAACAATAAGGTTATGGTTTTAGAACAAAAACTGGCTCAAGGTGAAAATCAAGTCAGTGATGAAGTGATCAAACGGCAGGTTTTAGAAGTGGCGCAAAAAACTTTAGCGGATCATCCAGAGGTAGGACAAAGCTATATTACCAATCCCGATAATATCGTTATCGAAAAAAATAGTGATCAAGCCTGGCAAGTGAAAATACGTTTTAAAATCAATGCACAAGATTCAGATATTTATAATGCTCAAATGCTTTGTTTTAATGAAAATAATAATGTGACATGTCGAGATCTGGAAATTGAAGCGGAATAGAGTTGTTGTTTTTTGTAGTATGAATTCTCAACTTTTTTAAAAGAACATGATAGGTCACTAGCCATGCAAAGAAAAATAAGTATCGATAGTGTATTGACTGGGGTTGTGTTCTGCCTGCTTTGCGGCGCCTATTTTAATACAGTGCAAGCAAAAGCACTGAATATTATTACAAGCACCAGTACCCTAGAAGCTATTGTAAAACAAATAACAAGCAAAGACCAAGTGACCGCATTGGTTAAAGGTTCACAAGATGCGCATTATATTCAGGCAAAGCCATCCTACATTGCAAAATTAAGAAAAGCGGATCTTTTGATTTCCATAGGCTTGGGTTTGGAAGATACATGGTTGAACAAGATTATTTTAAGTTCGCGCAATGTAGATTTGCAGTCCGGTAAAAAAGGCCGTTTGGTGGCGGGTCAGGTGGTAACTCCTATTGAGGTTCCGCAAGGAACAGTGACTCGAGCCATGGGCGATGTTCACCCAGAAGGTAATCCGCATATTCTTCTTGATCCGATTCGTGTCCTTGATGTTGTAAAAGCTATTGAGAAAAAACTCAGTCAGCTTAACCCAGAAAACAGCACAGCGTATCAAAAAAATGTGCTGCGCTTTGAACAAAATCTAGATTCAAAGATGAAGCAATGGAAGACACAATTATCATCCCTAAAGAACAAATCTGTGGTCACTTATCATACAACCCTGAACTATTTTTTACAGCGCTTTGGTCTTGAGCATGCAGCCTCTATTGAACCCAAGCCCGGCATTCCGCCAACGGCAAAGCATATTCAAAGCTTAATGACTCAAATACAACAAAAAAAATTATCTTGCATATTAATGGAAAGCTTTTTTGATCCAACACCGGCCAAGACCATTGCTCAAAAAACCAAAATACGGGTGGTGAATGTTGCACCTGAATATGGTGGTTTAAAAAAACAAAGCAGCTACTTTAGCTGGATGGATGATGTGGTAGGCGCAGCCTTAAACTGTTTACAAGCTCAATGATGGAAGCGATTCATTTTTTAGCAGCGCCATTGCTGATGTGTTTAATTCTGGTGGGTATCCATTGTTATTTAGGGATACATGTTCTTGCGCGTGGTGTGATATTTGTGGACCTGGCTTTGGCGCAAGTTGCAGCATTAGGGGCTACCGTGCCTTTTTTCTTTTTTCATGAACCATCAGGGGTCGTTCAATATTTTTTTTCACTTGGCTTTACCTTGACGGCAGCAGCTTTTTTAACCCTATCCAATCGGTTTAAACAAACATTATCACAGGAAGCGGTGATAGGTGTTTTGTTTGCGTTTTGTTCTGCCAGCTTAATTGTTTTGGCCGATCAAATGCCACACGGTTCAGAGCATGTCAAACACAGCATGATTGGCCAATTGTTGTGGACGACCTGGCCAGATGTTCTCAAAGTGTTGATTATTTATTCTGGGGTATCCATTGTTTATTTTATTTTTCGGCAGCCGTTGATGGCCAATAGTTTGGGTACAGCATCGCGTTGGAGTATGGATTTGCTTTTTTATGGATTGTTTGCGGTGGTTATTACAAGCTCAGTGCAAGTGGCGGGGATACTTATTGTTTTTTCATTTTTAATTGTTCCAGCCTTGCTCAGTGCAGTATTTTTTAAAGATGCAGCCAAGCGTTTATGGTTTGGTTGGGGCATAGGAACAATACTGAGTGTTTTTGGCATGTTTGGCTCATATTATTGGAACTTGCCCTCAGGGGCATTTATTGTAGGAGTCTTTACCTGTGTTCCCTTACTGTTGATTTTAATCAAAGCTATTTTTCTCCATAAGACTTGATGCCCAAAAGAGTGGCTTGAACAAACTTTAATAGTATGTTATGTGATGCGTCATGTTGAAAAGGTTTATACATTACCTTTTGCTTGCTGCCTTTATGCTGCCGTTTTTTCATCGGCATGAGCATATACATGCTTGTCATGAGACCTATGAAACGTATGATAATGCTATCCATACAGCCAATCATGATGACAGGCATGAGTGTGGTTTATGCACTTTTTTATTATCTTCTAAAAGACCATTTCAGCAGACCGTCCATTTTTCGCCTGAATTAGAGTTTTTTAAACTGAGCCTTGTTTCTCCATCTTCAAGGATAAAAAACATCCTTTACGGTATAGAGGACAGTCGAGCTCCCCCGCAATACTTTTGATTGGTTTTTTTAAGTAGAGCCAAATCAACCATCTACTTATTCTTCATTATTTTTTAAGGCATTAAGTGAAAGTATATAACTTTTATTTGTGTCTTTTAACCAAGAGTCTTGATGCAAAGATCAAGCAAAGGTTTTTATGAAACATGTTTTATTAAGGTGCGTGATTGCAATGTTGGGACTCTATGGTTTTAACAGCAGCGGGCAGACAAACATACAAAACGCAGAAACAAAGTACATTGATTTATCTATCAACGCGTTATTATCCGTGGGTGGTTCAACGCTGGATGATGAGGCTTTAAGTTTTTTGCAAGCCGGCGGGCATGATCCTAATCGTAATGGGTTTAATTTACAATCGGTAGAGTTTTCTTTAACCGGTGCCGTAGATCATTATTTTACGGCAGAAACACACCTATTGTTTGGATTGAGTAGAGAAGGAGAGAGTTTTTTAGAATTAGAAGAAGCTTTTTTTAAAACCTTATCCATGCCTGGTGGTTTGGAGTTAAAAGGCGGTCAGTTCTTAACACAAATTGGACGCAGCAACCCTTATCACGTCCATGCCTGGAACTGGCAAGATCAACCCATTATTAATTCCAGAGTTCTGGGTGCAGATGGAATGCGCGGTTTGGGTGCACAGTTGGCCTGGCTGCTCCCAACATCATGGTATTCCCAAGTGTATTTATCTGCACAAAATGCAACGGGTGCAACCATGATCAGCTTTGCTGGAGCACAAGAGTCTGCGCTTGGGAGTCAAAATCTGGTGGACAGAGATGTTAACGGTCTAACGGAGTTGGTTTTTGCTTTGCGATGGGCCAACGGCTGGGATTTTTCTGATAGCGTGGCATCACGACTCGGTTTTTCATTGTTAACGGGACCCAACAGTGCCGGAGAAAATACCTTTACTCAAGTTTATGGGGTGGACTATGTTTTAAAGTGGGTTCCATTAAATGCCCAAAGAGGCTGGCCATTTTTGACTTGGGAAAGCGAATTTTTATTAAGAAACTATCATGTTGACCCGGGTTTGAGTCAAAGTGATTTGGGTTTGCTTGATAGTAATATTCTTAACTTTGGGGGTACTTTAAGCGATTGGGGTTATTATTCTCAAGTGTTGTATGGCTTTCGTCCACGTTGGGCTGGAGGGATTCGATTTGAATATGCAAGTGGCAGTGAATCCTCTGTAGGGTTTAGAGATTTTGATCCATTTAGAGATGATCGTATTCGTGTTTCTCCCATGCTGGCCTTTTATCCCAGTGAATTTTCTAGAGTAAGATTACAGTACAATTATGACCAGGCCACGCACTTAGAAGAAATGCACGCGCATAGTCTGTGGTTGGGGTTAGAGTTTTTGTTTGGGGCACATCCAGCCCATGATTTTTAAAGAAGGGGAGTCAGTCATGTATAGAATTCAATGTTTATTTTTAAGTTTAGGTGTCTTTTTTGGTTCTTTAGCCCATGCCAAGGAGGTTGATATGTTTGTTCAGTCAGTGAACTTAAGCTTTGAAGCTTTAGAAAACAAACTTAGAACCAGAGATGCGGTATGGCTTAAAAAACATATTGTAGGATCGAACAGTGTTTATCTGCAAGGTAGGGTTGTGGTTAATTTACTTTTTCCTGATCAACGCAATTTTATGTTTTCCTGCCATGGAAATGATCAAAACTATCACTGCGATTTGGCAGAAGATAACAGAGACTTGCTTGAAGCTCTGGAGGCTAAAGATGAGAGCTAATAACATTCTCAATAGTGTGGTTGCATTGTGTCTTTTGCAGCTATTTGCTTGCACAGGAATGCAGAGCACAGATTCGTTAGAAGCAATACGCGCTGTAAAGTCTTTACGACAAGATCAGAGTCTTGTGGAGCCTAAGGTCGATGATGGAGATGTAGAAGATCTTCATGCACATGATCACGAAGATAAAGCAAACAAGCATAGCGAAGATCAACACCAGGGAGATGATCATGGTGATGACCATGATCACAGCCAAGATCTCAAAAACTTAAGCATTGTTGAAATGGAAACTTGGTATGACACTGTCAGTGAACAGCTTGTTGATCAACTGGAAAACAAAGATCTCAGACAACTGATTATCTGGCAAACGCAACAGAAAGTTTGGGCTAGGGCGGTATTAAAAGATGCCAATCCAATGTTGTTTTTTTCATGTCAGGCGCATCAAGGCCATATTGATTGCCAAGCGGTTGAAAAAGATAAAGTTCCTGACATACCTGTCTTTGCAAACAAGGAGGATGAATGATGATAAAGTATAAGAATATATTGTGTTTAATTGTCATGGTTTTATGTGCAGCATGTAAGCCTCCTCAAACAAGGGATGTTATTTCTAAACAACATAGGCAAAGTTATCAGTGTGGATTAGCCATGGCAGGCTTTGAGGCAGTTTTGAGTAAGGACAAAGAACATTTAAGGCTAAAATTAAGTGATTTTGAACTGGACAGCAATGAACCACAAAGCCCTTTTTTGGAGTTTCAAGATTTAATGAAAAATACGGAATATCTGCTTTTTGAATCAACAGACCATAATAATGAGCAGCTTCATCACACTTGGCAACTGCTGGAGCTTAAGCAAGAAGGTGCAACAATTAAAACGCAAGCCATCGCTAAAGATATTCTAGAAACTCAAAATTTACGTATTGCACTGGTGAGGATTGCACTGCATGAAAACAATAGTCAACAGCCTGAGGGGCCTAGCCTTAGTTTTGCCGTTTATCAACAGTTGCGAGGTCAAAGTCAACCCAGTTGGTGTAAAGTTACAGCACCCGTGCAAATTGAACAGGATGGCAATGCATACCAAGTCCAAATTTTAAAATCAGCGCAAGCGCAAGTAGTGGCCAATGCGGATCACGGACATCCAGGGCATTCACATCAACATTAAATATAATTTATGTTTTAGGCCTAAGGAATAAACACTTAAATTGCTTGCATTTATACAACAGTGGCGTTAACACCTTAGCCATGGCTAAAGCATTAGATTCATTTGTAGATAAAGAAGTGGTGGCATGGTTATGTACACCCTTACCCACCAGTTATTTTGATAATATGCGTGACTTGCAAGTGCCGGTAGAAAGTATTTCTGGTAAAATTATAGCAGAAAAAAACTCCGGTTTGGTGTTTGAAATCAGTGCTGTAGGCAGCACTTTAATAAACTTGCAAAACGTTCCTGCGCAACAGATTTTTTTGCCTTTTCATAAAATTGATTCAATGCAATTTAAGGATGCTTCATGATCACCTTGAATCAAGATCAGATCCCCTGTTTGGAGGATATTGATCTGGCCGGGAAAAAAGTGTTGTGTCGTATGGATTACAATGTCCCTTTAGATGGAGAGTCTAACATTACCGATGATACGCGAATCCAAGCCAGCTTGCCAACCTTGAACTATCTTCTTGAACAAGGGGCCTATGTAACGCTTATATCGCATTTGGGGCGGCCTAAAGGTAAGTATACTAAAGCTTTTTCCTTGCTGCCGGTGGCCTCTTACTTATGCGACAAGCTTGATCAAGAGGTGATTTTAACCGATGATTGCGTGGGAGATGGGGTTAAAAAAATTTTAAATACCCGTGACCAACAACAACTGTTGATGCTGGAAAACCTACGTTTTCACGTCCAAGAAAAAGAAAATGATGTTGTTTTTGCTCAAGGCTTAAAAGCCAACCATGATATTTTTGTTAATGATGCCTTTGGTGTGTGCCATCGTGCGCATACCAGTGTGGATGCATTACCGCGTTTGTTTGCCAATGGGCATAAATGCATAGGCAAGCTGGTTGAGCAAGAAATCAAAGCCATAGAGCCCTTGCTCAAAGATGCAGCTAAACCTTTTGCATTAATCATGGGCGGAGCTAAGGTCTCGGATAAAATTAAGGTTTTAGAAAGTTTGCTTAAAAAAGTAGACTACTTGTTTCTTGGTGGCGCCATGGTCTTTACTTTTCTTAAGGCAGAAGGTAAAAACATTGGCTTATCTAGATTTGAAGCCGATAAAGTAGACTATGCCAAAAAACTATTGCAAATGGCCAGAGATTATAAAGTTAGGATTTGTTTCCCTAAAGATTACCATGTGGCCAGCAGTATGGATGCAATTGACCAAGCTTATGTGACCAGAAATGACAGAATAGATGATGGCGTTATGGCCCTTGATATTGGGCCAAAAACGCTGGAGTATTTTTCTGAGCAGCTGCGGGATTGTAAAACTGTGTTTTGGAATGGGCCTATGGGTTGGTTTGAGCAACAACCATTTGATGCTGGTAGTATAGGCTTGGCCAAAGAGCTGGCAAATTTGGATGCCAATTGTATCATTGGCGGCGGCGATTCGGCTGCAGCTGTGGTTCAGTCAGGTTACGCCCAAAAAATGACACATATTTCTACCGGTGGTGGCGCGACTTTAAGCTTTTTAGAAGGTAAGCGTTTACCAGGCTTAAGTAGTATGGTGGTCAAAAAATAAAAGAGTAGGTTAAAGTCATGCAGAGAAGAAAACTATTTGTTGCCAATTGGAAAATGAACAAAACGGTATCAGAATCCATCCGTTGTGCCACAGAGTTGAAAAATTTATTATCTGGTAAGCAAGAGCATGAAGTCGTTATTTGTCCGCCATTTACAAGCCTATCTGCCTTAGAGCTTGTTTTACAAGAAGTTTCTGTTTTTACAGGTGCTCAAAATATGCATGCCTTGGATTCTGGGGCCTTTACTGGAGAAGTGTCGCCTAGAATGTTGGTTGATGTCGGCTGTGATTATGTTATTCTGGGACACAGTGAACGGCGACAAATGTATGCCGAAAATGAAGAGAGCTTAAGTAAGAAAATCAAGGCTGCTCTAGATCATGGCTTGATTCCAATTTATTGTGTCGGCGAAAGTGATGAACAAAATCAAGCTGGTCAAAGTTTTGATGTAATTGAACAACAGTTGCAAAATGCTTTACGGGGCTTAAGTCATGCAGAAGGCTTTAGATTGGTGGTTGCTTATGAGCCAATTTGGGCTATTGGTACAGGAAGGTCGGCAAGCCCAGATTGGGCAGATAAAATACATGCCTTTATCAGGGAAAAACTTGCGGTAATCTTTACAAAGGATGTAGCCAACAGCTTAAGAATCCTGTATGGAGGTTCTGTAAACCAGGATAATATTGGTTTATTGATGGATCAAGAGAATATAGACGGTGCATTGGTCGGCGGAGCGAGTTTAGATGCCAAACATTTTACAAGCATTGTCAAATATGGAGATAAGTAGTTATGATAGGATTAGTATCGTTTGTGCATATTGCAGTGTGTTTGTTGTTAATAGTTATTGTATTGCTGCAACACGGAAAAGGTGCCGATGCCGGTGCAGCCTTGGGTGGTGGACAGTCAGGGGTGTTTGGTGCAAGAGGAGCAGCAAGCTTTTTAAGTAAAGTGACAACAAGCTGTGCTGTTATATTTATGTTGACCAGTTTGAGTTTGGTTTATTTTTCATCGCAAGAGGCCAATCAAACCGTTTTTGATGGTACAGAAGCAACAACATCCAGTGAAGCCTTAGAGGAAGCAACAGAAAGTGCAGCAACGGGTATTGCGCAGGACGCAGAAGAAGTTGCAGAGGATGTTAAAGCAGCAGGTAAAGAAGTTGTTGATGCAGGGAGTACAGCAGCGGATGAAGTGTCTGAAAAAGCCAAAGTTGTTGTTGATAAAACAGTTGAAGCAAGTAAAGAAACTGCAAAGGAAGTTAAAGAAACAGTAACAAAAACAGTCAATGAAGCTGCAAAAAAAGTGGAAGAAGCAACTGATACAGAAAAAAAATAATTCATTACAATCAAGAGGTATAAAATGACACAGGAAGTATGCATCGTCAGCGCAGTAAGAACCCCTATTGGAAGTTTTTTAGGGTCATTGACCTCTTTAACCGCACCGCAATTGGGTGCAAAAGCTATTTCCGCTGCGGTTGAAAAAGCGGGAATCAATAAAGATCAAATTGATGAAGTCATTATGGGCAATGTGCTGACAGCAGCTATTGGCCAAGCGCCAGCGAGACAAGCTGCTATTTTTGCAGGTCTCCCTAAACATATTCCGTGTACTACCATTGGTAAAGTTTGCGGCTCTGGTCTAAAATCAGTCATGATGGCTAGTCAAGCTATTCGTTGTGGTGATGCCCATGTGGTTGTTGCAGGAGGTATGGAAAGTATGTCCAATGCACCTCACGCCATGCATATGCGTCAAGGGCAAAAACTGGGACACAGCAAAATTATCGATACCATGTTGCATGATGGTTTATGGGATGTTTACAATGATTTTCATATGGGTCAAGCTGGAGAGTTGTGTGCCAAAGAAAAAAACATCAGTCGTGAGCAGCAAGATGCCTATGCCAAAAGTAGTTATGAACGCGCGCAAAAAGCTAGCAACGAGGGTTTGTTTAAAGATGAGATTGTTCCCATAGAGATTCAGCAAAGAAAAGAAACGATTACTGTAGATAGAGACGAAGATATTGATAAAGCCAAATTTGATAAATTCGCCACATTAAGGCCGGCCTTTGATAAAGAGGGTACAATAACAGCTGCCAATGCCTCTAACATCAATGACGGAGCAGCGGCAGTGGTTTTAGCCAGTAAAGAATGGTGTGAGAAAAATAATGTTCCTTATCTGGCCATAATTGAAGGAAGTACACAAGCTGCCCGTGAACCACAGTGGTTTACCATGGCGCCAGCAGACGCAGTAAATGCTTTACATCAAAAATTATCGTGGAATAAAGATGATGTGGATGCTTATGAAATCAATGAAGCCTTTTCTTTGGTTTCCCTGGCGGTGAGCGAACAGCTTGGTTTAGATTTAGCCAAAGTCAATCCAAGAGGCGGTGCTGTAGCCATGGGTCACCCTATTGGCGCCAGTGGTTGCAGAATCTTGGTCACGCTTTTACATCACTTAAAGCAAAACAAGCTTAAAAAAGGTATTGCCAGCTTATGCATTGGCGGCGGCGAAGCAGTGGCTTTGGCTGTTCACATGCAGTAGAGATTTTAATCGTTATTTTATACCAACTGGGTTAGGCTAAAATACTTTATAGTTTATTTTTTAGTTTGTTTAGATTACTTTAAACAAAGTATGCAGTCATTGGAAGCTATCGTTCATTGGAATATTGTCCTTACCTTAAAAGCCCATATTAAAAATCATATTAAACTTGATGATGCTTTATTTTCTGACAAAATCGAATCCTGTAAGTTTTTATCAAATAATCATGTGATTGCGCAATCCTTGCTCGACTTTGTAAAGCTCGTCAAAGGACAAAAGATTAACGATATTTTATGCTATGTTGGTTCTGACGCCGATTTAAAAACAATGTCCAACCCTGTTGTTTACGAGGAAAAAGGTTCTTTATATGTGTTGCTTGTTTACGAAAATCACAGCAGTTTTTGGAAAATGAGCATTTCTCAGGGCGAACATTTATCGAATGTCTGTTATCATTATGTTGGTAAGACTGATATTGCTTTGAAAGCAATGCAATCTAATATTGCAAGTTTAAAAAAAGATATAGGTCAACTGTATGAGGATGCTTTAGAAGAATACAAATCGATGCCTGAAACATTGTTTTTTGATGATTCAAGAAACTATATACTGCAATGCTTTGAAGATGCTCTAGAACAAATTCAAACAGACCCTAGAGCAGTAGATTCGACATTTTGGTGTCCAGAATTAGTGAGTGATGATGTTTACCAAGTTTTAAGTTCATTGAGAAAAATCCCTCTGGTGCATCGCATGGGATCATTTTTAGACATGCACAGCACAATAGCTCCTGCTCATGGAAAGCTTTACAACAAACAGAATTTAATTCTACAACAGTGTATCAATGCTTGATGTTTTAAATGTTTGGTTTTGAGAAAGGTGAAGCAAATCACCTTCAGATCAAGCGGAATTGCAGCCTTGGCACTTGACTTTTTGAAGTGGCTTTAAAAAAGCGCCGAGACTTTTTGGTTGTTTTTGATCAATAAAATCGACAACTCGCAAATAGACACGGTGAGACAGACCCTTTAAGGTATCAAGGCTTATCAATTTTTTGCATTTTTAGTCGTTTTTCATGTTCAGCTTCTGAATTGAAAAAGCGTACTTTAGAATAAGTGTTTTTTAAACGTATGTGGTCTTGCATACGGGCTTCATATTCAGCTTGAATTTTATCATAATCACCTTGCCATGAATCGCAGCTAAGTTGACTTCTTTCTTCTGCAAACACACAATGACAAATGCGGGGGGACTCTGGGTTACGAACAGCAAAGGTAAATTCTTTTGTATCGCTGGGCAGTGAATAAACAGCAGATTTATCTGAATCTAAATCTGCTTTATAGCTGTAACCAAAAACAATATTAGGATCATATTCTGTATTACCAAAATTATCGGTGTGTTTGCTTTCCTCAAGGTTTAAGCCATTAATCGAGTTTATATGATTGATAAAAGCTTGGTTGCTGTGAAGCTGTCCGGCATGAATAGAAGTTGCACCTGGGCGGACAAAAAACAGCGCTTTAACCGAGGCTTCATATGTGGCGGAAACAGTTCGGATTTCTTTGATAGAAGTGATAAGATCAAGACACACTTCATCTTGTGCAACATAACTTTCATAAGATTGAGATAAAGCATTGAAGCTCAAAAGTAGTGTGAGTAATGTTAATACCATAGAAGTTTTATTGAATTTTTTAAACATGGCTCCCCTTTTTCGATTTGAGTCATCGGGTATACTGTATTCAAGCTTTAAAAGTCAAGCATCAATCATGCACCCAATTCCAATAATTATGAATAGGATGCCGGTCTATTTTGCATTTTTAATTATTTAAACTTATAAGACTATAAAGTATTTTTGCATTCCCAAGAGCCCGCCGTAGCTATGGGGAAAGAATTGTGGATAAGGTGGAGTTGATATGATGAAAATAGGGGTTGTTGGAGCTGGACAAATGGGTTCAGGTATTGCGCAAGTTGCAGCTGCGCATGATTTTGATGTGGTTTTGTATGATGTTAGTGAAGATAGAATTGCCTGGGGAAAAAACAATATTGAAAGCAGTTTAAGCCGTTTGGTGAAAAAAGAAAAAATTTCTCCTGAGAATAAAAATTCTATTATGGCCAAGGTGCATACAAGTACAGATATACAAGCCTTTGCCGACTGTGGCTTGGTGATTGAAGCCGCAACAGAAAATGAAACCATCAAGTTTGAAATTTTTAAATCGCTTGATTCAATTACCCAAAAAGACTGTATTTTGGCCAGTAATACCTCCTCTATTCCCATCACCAAGATTGCTGCGCAAACCAGTAGGCCTGATAAAGTCATTGGCATGCACTTTATGAACCCCGTTCCCATTATGAAATTGGTGGAGGTCATTCGCGGCTTGCTTACATCTGATGAAACCTACAATACAGTCATTGAGTTATCGCAAAAAATGAGCAAAGAAACCGTAGCCGTGGAAGATTTTCCGGGCTTTTTGGTCAATAGAATCTTATGCCCTATGATCAATGAAGCTGTCTTTGCTTTAGAGAGCGGTATTGCCAAAGCTGAAGACATTGACACGGCAATGAAATTAGGCACCAATCAACCCATGGGTCCTTTAGAATTGGCGGACTTTATTGGCCTGGATACCTGCCTCTATATCATGGAAGTTTTGCATACTGGCTTAGGAGAAGATAAATTTAGACCCGCACCCTTATTAAGAAAATACGTACAGGCTGGCTTATTGGGTAGAAAGTCTGGACGCGGCTTTTACACTTATGAGGGGAAATAAAATGCCAGTAATGCTGTTGCAAATAGAAAAAAGTTTTCTAACAGCTCAGACAGATGCTTGGCTATGCCAAGCAAAACTCGCTGTACGAGAATCTTTTTTATATTTGCAAGAATTGAAGAGGGTGTTGTTACTTACCTCTGAGGAAAAGTTGGTTTTAAAAAAGTTTAAAGATAGGGGGAGGCGGTAATCATGTCGGTTATTTTAAAAGAACACAATCAAGGTCAGGTTACTTTAACTTTTAATCGACCTGAAGCACTCAATGCTTTGAATCAAGAAGTTTTAGAGACTTTGCTTGAACATTTAAGAACAATTGCTCAAGATAAAAGTATTGGTGTTGTTTGCTTAAAAGGAGCTGGAGATAAAGCTTTTATTGCCGGAGCAGACATCAAAGCCATGTCAGCTTTAACACAAGATGAAGCTAAGAAACTAGCAGCTTTAGGTCAGTCTATTGGTTATGCCTTAGAAACCATGCCACAAATTACTGTGGCCTGTGTGGATGGTTTTGCTTTGGGCGGTGGTTGTGAAATGGCCATGGCCTGTGATTTGATTTATGCCTCTGATAAAGCCAAGTTTGGTCAACCTGAAGTGAACTTGGGTGTGATTGCGGGCTTTGGTGGAACCCAACGTTTACCCAGAGCCATTGGAATTGTTAAAGCCAAAGAGCTTTTGTTTACCGGAAAAATGATAGGCGCAGAGGAAGCCAAACGCTTAGGATTGGTTTGTGATGTGTTTTTGGCAAATGATTTTGATACTGAAGTGCAAAAGGTTGTGGACCAGATGTTGGCTAAGGGGCCAAGGGCTTTGAGCTTGACCAAAAAAGCTATTGACCAAGGCTACGCTTTAGACATTAAAGAAGGGTGTGACCTGGAAAGAGACTTGTTTGCCTCTTGTTTTGAAACTGCAGAACAACAAGAAGGCATGGAAGCATTTATCAATAAAAGAAAGGCAGTGTTTCAGCGATGAACTTTGAATTAACGACAGAACAACAAGAAATAAGAAATTTAGTCCGTGACTTTGCAGAAAAAGAACTGCGACCCATTATTAAAAAAACAGATCAAGAGCATTGTTTTCCTGCAGAACAAGTGAAACAGTTGGGTGAAATGGGCTTAATGGGCGTGTGTATTCCAACAGAGTACGGGGGGGCAGGGATGGATCCTGTTTCTTATGCTATTGTGATAGAGGAGTTGGCCAGAGTATGTCCGTCTACATCCGTGATAACATCTGTGAACAATTCATTGGTTTCTGAAGTGATCAAAAATTTTGGCACAGAAGAACAAAAGCAAAAGTTCTTGATTCCTCTAGCCAAAGGCGAACACTTAGGGGCTTATTGCTTAACTGAACCGCAATCCGGTTCAGACGCGGGCAATCAAAAGACGATTGCGGTGCGTGAAGGTGATGATTACATTATTAACGGTGCTAAAAACTGGATTACCAATGGCCCACAAAGTGATACCTTGATTTTATTTTGTCTAACCCAACCGGAGTTAGGCAATAAGGGCATCACCGCTTTTATTATTCCTACAACAACTCAGGGCGTAGAGATTGGAAAAGACGAAGATAAAATGGGGATTAGAGGATCGGGTACTTGTACCATAAGTTTCAATGAAGTCCGTGTGCCTGTTACCCAGCGCTTGGGAGAAGAAAAAGAAGGTTTTAAAATAGCCATGATGACTTTGGACAATGGCCGTATTGGTATTGGCGCCCAAGCTTTAGGGATTGCGCAAGCAGCTTTAGAAGAAGCTGTTAAATATTCTAAAGAAAGAAAGCAGTTTGATCAGAGTTTAAGTCAATTTCAAGGCATTCGTTGGATGTTGGCCGATATGGCAACGGATGTTGAGTCTGCACGCTTGATGGTTTATCAAGCAGCCTATAAAAAGTGGAAAAATCAAAACTATTCCAAGTATTCGGCTATGGCCAAGCTTTTTGCATCTGAAGCTTCTTCAAGGGTGTGCAATCAAGCTTTACAGATTCATGGTGGATACGGATATATTAAAGAATATCCTTTGGAGCGTTTTTTGCGAGATGCAAGAATTACAGAAATCTATGAAGGTACCAGTGAAATCCAACGCTTGGTGATTGCCAATCGCTTGATTAAAGAGTATGCATAGTCTTAGAAGAAGTGAAGATTGAGGAAGGATAGAGCCCATGGCTGATGATAAAACCAAAAGTTTAAAACAAGCCTTTGCTGACTGGGAAAGCAATGAGCTTGCAAAAGTTTTAGAAAAACGTCCTGAACGGCAAGAAGAATTCTATACTCTATCAGACAAGCCGGTCAAGCGTCTGTACACACCATTAGATAATGAAAATCTCGACTTAGAAAAAGATTTGTCTTTGCCTGGTCAGTATCCATACACGCGCGGTGTGCATGAAACCATGTACAGAGGCAAGTTGTGGACCATGCGTCAGTTTGCCGGTTTTGGTACAGCTAAAGATACCAATAAACGTTTTAGATATCTATTAAGCCAAGGACAAACGGGTCTTTCTGTTGCATTTCATATGCCCACCATTATGGGCTATGACTCTGATCATGACCGTTCTCGTGGAGAAGTTGGAAAAACAGGGGTATCAATTGATACCTTGGAAGATATGGAAACATTGTTTGAAGGGATTCCCTTGGATGAAGTAACCACTTCCATGACCATCAATGCCCCAGCAACAATTTTGTATGCCATGTACCTGGCGGTTGCAGAAAAACAAGGGGTTCCTTGGACGAAAGTGCGTGGGACAACCCAAAACGATATTTTAAAAGAATACATTGCACAAAAATCATGGATTTATCCACCCAAACCTTCCATGCGATTAATTGTGGATATGATGGAGTTTTCCAGTAAAGAGGTACCGGGTTGGAACACCATTTCAATTTCTGGCTACCATATCCGTGAAGCCGGCTCTACCGCAGCTCAAGAGTTAGCCTTTACTTTGGCAGATGGTATTGCATATGTACAAGCTGGTATTGAAAGAGGAATGGATGTTGATGACTTTGCGCCACGTTTGTCTTACTTTTTTAATGCCCACAATGATTTTTTTGAAGAAATTGGAAAGTTCAGAGCGGCAAGAAGAATTTGGGCACGGACCATGAAAGAACGTTTTGGTGCCAAGAACCCAAAGAGTTTAATGTGCAGGTTTCACACCCAAACAGCGGGCTGCTCTTTAACAGCTCAGCAGCCTTACAACAATGTGGTTAGAACCACCATGCAGGCCTTATCAGCGGTTTTAGGTGGAACCCAGTCTTTGCATACCAATTCTTTGGATGAAACCTTGGCCTTACCTACAGAAGAAACGGCAAGGCTGGCTTTAAGAACTCAGCAAGTGATTGCTGAAGAGTCTGGCGTAGCTTCAACCATAGATCCTTTAGGCGGTAGCTATTTTGTAGAAGCCATGACCGATAGTATTGAAAAAGATGCTTTGGCTTATATCGAAAAAATTGATGCCATGGGTGGTATGATAGAAGCCATTGAAAAAGGTTACCCGCAACGTGAAATTGGCAACTCTGCTTACAAGTTTCAAAAACAGGTGGAACGGGGTGAAAAAACAGTTGTTGGCGTGAACAAATATTTGGTTGATGAAGAAGAAGATATTCCTACCTTGGTGGTGGATGAAAAAGTAGAAGCTGAGCAAATTGAAAACGTTAAGCGTATTAAGCAAAGCAGGGATAATGCAAAGGTGGAAGAAAGTTTGCGTAACTTAAATGCAGCCAGCAAAACCCAAGAAAACTTAATGCCGTATATTATTGAGGCTGTTCGCAATTATGCGTCTTTGGGTGAGATTTGTGATGTGTTTAGAGAAAACTTTGGTGAGTACCACGATCCTAAGTGGTTGTAGAAATTGAAAGGATGTCTGAATGAGTCAGTTAAGAATATTGGTGGCCAAACCCGGTCTTGATGGTCATGATAGAGGGGCTAAAGTTGTTGCAAGAGCGCTTAGAGACGCTGGATTTGAAGTGATTTACACCGGCTTGCATCAAACCCCACAAATGATTGTGGATGCAGCGGTTGATGAGGACGTTGATGCAGTGAGTATGTCCGTCTTGTCTGGGGCGCATATGTTTTTGTTTCCTGAAGTCATAAAGTTACTGAAAGAAAAAAATGCCAGTGATATTGCTGTTTTTGGTGGTGGTATTATTCCTGACGAAGATATTCCTAAGCTGTATGAACAAGGTGTAGCTAAAATATTTACTCCAGGGGTTTCTTTAGAAGAAATAACAACTTGGGTAAGAGAGAATGTAAAATCAACGAAAGGAATAAGTTGATAAAAAGCTCACGGGAGTGAAAAAACGGAAACCGCGTTTGCGTTTTTGAAAGGGTCGTGAGACCCTCTGAAGAAAAGAGCGAAGCGGGAGAAGAAAACACCAGCTGGGTTAGAGACAACGTAAAGTCAACGAAAGGATAAAATAGATGGATTTCGATCTCAATGAAAATCACAAAATGATTCAAAATATGGTTCGTGAGTTTGCCCAAAATGAAATTAAACCAGGCGCTGCAGAGCGTGATGAGAGTAGAGAGTTTCCCATGGAAATTTGTAAAAAGTTGGGTGAATTGGGTTTGATGGGTCTGACCGTGGAAGAAAAGTTTGGTGGTTCAGAGATGGACGTTACTAGTTTTGCCATTGTAGTAGAAGAAGTAGCCAAAGTAGATGGTTCTGTGGCTCTGACAATTGCATCACACAATGGTTTGTGTTGCGGACATATCAGTCTTGCAGGTAATGATGAGCAAAAACAAAAGTACTTGCCAAAACTTGCTTCAGCAGAGCACTTGGGGGCATGGTGTTTGACTGAACCGGATTCAGGATCTGATGCACTGGCCATGAAAACAACCGCAACTTTGGATGGTGATGATTATATTATTAATGGCTCTAAAATGTTTATTACCCAAGGGTCCGTTGCGCAAACGTATGTTGTGATTACAAATACAATCATTGAAGGTGAAGATAAAGGTCCTTCTGCATTTGTTGTGGAAAGAAATAGTAGTGGTCTCACACCGGGTAAGCCAGAAGATAAACTAGGGTTAAAATCAAGTGATACAGCCTCAGTCAGTTTTGATAATGTCAGGGTGTCTAAGGCTAACCTTTTAGGAGAAGTGGGACAAGGGTTCAAAGATGCTTTAAAAATTTTGGACAAAGGAAGAGTTGTCATTGGTGCCATGGCTTTAGGTTTAGGTAAAGCGGCTTTGGAAGAAGCCACCAAGTACTCCATTGAAAGAACTGCTTTTGGTAAACCTATTTCCAAATTTCAAGCCATACAGTGGAAACTGGCAGATGCTGCGACAGAGCTTGAAGTTGCCGATGTTTTATTGAAAAGAGCATCGAGCTTACATGATCAAAAAAAATACGCTAAAAAAGAATCCTCCATGGCCAAACTGTATGCTTCAGAAGCAGCTTGGAGAGCGTGTAATATGGCGATTCAAGTGCATGGCGGCTATGGTTATGTTTCTGAATATCCGGTAGAGCGTTTTTATAGAGATGTGAAACTGTGCGAGATTGGTGAAGGAACCAGTCAAATTCAAAGAGAAGTTATTTCTAGAGAAATCCTCAAGTAGGGTATACACTGATTGCCAGCATGACAGAAACTTTAGTACAAGCTTATAATTACTTGGCCAAAGGTGGGCCAGTTATGATTTTAATTGGCTTGTGTTCTATTGTTGCTGTGGCCATTGTGATTGAAAGATATTTAGCTCTAAAAAAAACAGTTATTTTCCCAAAGCCCATGATGCGATCCTTTAATGAAAGCATGCGCAAAAAAGACTGGCAAAGTATTGCTCAATTGTCTCAAGTTTACGATGTTCCCTTAACACGCTTAAGTTCTTTGGTCTTAAGCCATGGCAATAGTAATTACCAACAAAAAAAAGATGCTGTAGAAATGCAGGGACGCTTAGAGCTTGAAGGCTTGGAAAAAAATTTAAATCTTCTGGGCAGTATTGCCAGTATTTCACCTTTATTAGGCTTATTAGGAACCGTAACCGGGATGATTAAGACCTTTGCAGCAATTAAGCTGGTAGGTGTTGGTGACCCTTTAGAGCTTTCTGCCGGTATTTCAGAGGCATTATTAAACACAGCCGCTGGCTTATTGGTAGCGATTCCTGCATATGTTTTGCATCGTCACTTTTACAAAAAAATTGATCATTATGGATTAAAACTTGAAGAATTGTCACAAAGTTTGTTGAATAATTTTAAGACCAAGGAAAATGACACCTCAGTGCAAGACAATAAGCACAAAAAAGAATCATGAAGTTTAGACAGACAAGTAATAAATTGAGAGATGTGGAAATATCGTTAACCCCGTTGATTGATTTGTTTTTAAATATTTTGGTTTTCTTTTTGATCTCTACATCTTTTAGTCAAAACAAATGGATTCAAATTAATTTACCCAAGACTGAGTCTGGAGAAGTATCAACAGAGAACAAAATACTAGCGATAGCGCTAGATAATAACAACGGAGTTTTTTTAAATAAAGAGAAAATCAGTCAGGATTCTCTTATTGAGACTTTAAGCCGTCAGCAAGACAAGTCTATACCGGTTATTTTAGCTGCAGATGAATTGGCAGCACATGGAAAAGTTATGCAAATTCTTGATCAAATAAAACTAGCAGGTTTAAATAATATTAGTGTATTGAGCACGGAATAATGACTGGAGAAAAAATGAGTAGAGTAAAATTGTGGGAAGGCAGTGAAGCGTTTAAGCAGTCTTCTAACATGAGTGATTTCATAAATGATGTAAACCATCAGACTAAAGAAAATATTCAAAGCTATGATGATTTATATCAGTGGTCTGTGAATAATACTGATCAGTTTTGGACTCAATTACTTCATTATTCCAAATTACACACGCAAGGTGAATATAAAAAAGTTAAAAGCCAGGAAACCATGCCAGGAGTAAACTGGTTTGAGGGCTTAAAATTAAACTTTGCTCAGAATATTTTGGCTTATTACCAAGCCAACCCCGAAGAAAATGCTATTTGTAGTTTTTTAGAAAACGGTGCCAAAAGTAAAATCTCAGGGCAAGAATTAATTGATCAAGTAAAATCTTTAGCCAATTATTTAAGGAATCACGGTGTAGAAAAAGGTGACCGGGTTGTAGGTATTTGTTCAAATACAGTTGAACCAGTTGTAGCTATGTTAGCGGCAACAAGTTTAGGTGCCATATGGGCATCATGTTCTCCAGAGTTTGGGCAAAGTACAGTTTTGGATCGTTTAGAGCAAATCCATCCAAAAGTTGTTATTGCGGTTGATGGCTACCAATACAATGGTAAGGTATATCATAAACATGAGCAGCTGGTGGATATGATTAACTCTTTAGACAGCGTAGAAAAAGTGATTATCATTCACCAAGTGGCCATGAAACATATGTATCCGGCAGATAATTGGTACTCGTGGAGTGATGCCGTTACGCAATATACAGAAGGTGAACTGGAGTTTACACCGATGGATTTTAATGATCCAGCTTATATTTTATTTTCATCTGGGACTACAGGTAAGCCTAAGTGTATTGTACATAGTGTGGGTGGTGTTTTATTACAGCATTACAAAGAATTGGCCTTGCATACCAATCTTAAACCACGTGAGAAGTTTTTTTATTACACCACTACAGGTTGGATGATGTGGAATTGGATGGTTTCTGCCTTGATGTTAGGAGTTGAGCTGGTTTTATACGATGGCAGTGCAGTGTATCCTGATATGGATAGGTTATGGAGTTTTGTTGATGAGGAAAAAATCAATGTTTTTGGCACCAGTGCAAAGTTTATCGATGCTTGCAGAAAAGAGAAAAGTTTTCAACCCAGCTCAGGCAAAGACTTAAGGTGTATTCTCTCAACTGGGTCACCCTTAATGTCTGAAAACTTTGATTGGATTTACCAGAAAGTAAAGAAAGATGTTCAACTTTGTTCTATTTCTGGCGGTACTGATATTGTATCGTGTTTCTTTTTAGGTAATCCATTACGTCCAGTTTATAGAGGCGAGTTACAGTGTGCAGGTTTGGCCATGGATGTTAAAGCTTTTGATGAGCAAGGACAAGCTGTTTATGAAAAAGAGGCAGAATTGGTTTGTTTGCAACCCGTGCCCAGTATGCCTGTTATGTTTTGGAATGACCCAGACCATGAGCGTTATACCCAAGCTTATTTTTCTACCTATGAAAATATGTGGCGCCATGGGGACTATATTGTTTTACTTAAAGATTATGCATGTATTATTTATGGAAGAAGTGATGCAACTCTGAACCCTGGCGGTGTAAGAATAGGGACTTCAGAAATTTATAGGGTTGTTAATCAATTGGAAGAACTTGAAGACAGTGTTGTTATTGGGCAAGACCATGAAAATGATGTGAGGGTGGTTTTATTTGTTAAGCTTAAAGGTGAGAACAACTTATCTTCTGATTTAAAACAAAAAATAAAAGATGTTTTGAAACAACAAGCTTCTCCAAGGCATGCGCCAAGTCTTATTTTTCAGGTCAGTGATATTCCGTATACGGTGAGTGGAAAGAAAGTAGAATTAGCGGTTAAACAAATTATGCATGGACAACTCATTGAAAATAAAGGAGCTATTGCCAATCCAGAAGTTTTAGAAGATTTTTATGCCATTAAAAATGAACTTGAAAATTCAAGAAGTATTGTAGCATAAAAAAATTATCTTTTTATTGAATTGCTTTTTCTGCAAAATCGCAAAGCTCATCATGCTTGGCTTTGGCATCATTATAACCTAAGCGTAATAACTGATTAATAAAAGTAGGTTCAAAGAGAAAGTAACTTAAGAATTCTGTTCCGCGTTTTTCGTCTATTTCTAAAAGTTTAAGGATGATTTTCTCAATACTCCCTATGCTTTCCATATTTTTATAAGACTGTTTGAGTTGTTCATCAACTAGCTTAGATATATTAATACTGGGTTCAATATTAAGAATTTCAATTGGACGGGTATTGGTTTCCTGGCAAAAGTACTGATAGTCTTTTTTGCTTAGAAGTTTTTCAGTGATGGCATGAATTTTATTTATTTTATGAACATTATGAACATCGGCTTCAAGTCTATCAATTAGAGCTGCTTCAAGAAGTTTACCCATAATATCACCAAGGCCAGGTCTCTGGATAGTATCTGACTCAGATATTCTAGGTTGAGAGTTTTCCAGCTCTTCTTCAGCAGATGCTGTACCTATAACCAAGACCATATTTCCACCTAAATCTAAAGCAGGTTTAAGCGGAGTTCTTAAGCGTAAACCTCCGTCATTATAATAGGTTTCATCGATGGTCACGGGAGGAAATAAAACAGGGAGAGCCGCAGAGGCCATGACGTGACGGGCTGTGATTTTCTGAAATCTAAAGTCTGGATTAGCATCAATTTTTAAATCTGGATGTTTATCAACAAAAATTTCTACCTGGCCAGTATTTAAGTTGGTCGCAGATACTGCAACAGCTTGAATAATCCCTTTTTTAATATTGTTAGGTATATTTTGAAAGGAGCAATTTTTGGTTAAAAAATTTTGAAAGGGCTTTGTATTAAATAGAGAGCTAAAGCCCAGTTTTTTATCATCTTCTTTGTAAAGATCTTTTACACCAAAAAGACTGGCAATCGCTCCAAAAGAGCTTTGGATTAAAAACTTACTGGACGTCATCGGGCCACGTTTATAGATATCTTCAGATTTAATGTTAGACCATAGATCATGAAGCTGTTGACCTTGTACAATTGGCTCATGAGCATATGCAGCCATAAATGCTGCATTGATACTTCCTACACTGGCACCAACTTGTATTTTAAAAATTAGCTTTTTTGCAAGTTTGGTAGGCAGACCTGTTCTAATATAATGTATAACACCGGCTTCATAAGCTCCACGTGTGCCACCGCCAGAAAGAACTACTGCAGGAACATTTTTTGGATTTTTAGACCACCACGCCACAGTGCAAAATTACTATGTAAAATGGATTAACACAATATTACGGTGAAGATTGATTAAAATATTGCTGATTTTTTCTACTCCACGTAGAATAAAAATTCATGTCGCGAAACATTAAAATTCATATTAAAAAGTTATGGATTCAGTTGAATATAAAACAGCGTTGGCTTAGTTATGCTTTGGGCTCTTATATCTTTGTTTTGTGTGTTGCGGCTTTTTTTGGTGATCAAGGTTTACTCAAAAGCTATCGTCTTTGGCAAAAAAAACAAATACTTGAGCAAGAGAACTACAAAATAGATGGTGAAATTAAAGATTTAAGTCAAAAAATTTATTATTTTAGAGATGACCTGCGTACTATAGAAAAGTATGCTCGAGAAGAATTAAAATTAAGCGGTCATGATGAAGTGAGGTTTGTTTTTAAAAATTAAATAATGGCTGAGCAAGGGTTAGAAAATCTAATTAAAATGGCGGTTGATGCCTGTAGTGCCAGAAGTGGTAGCTTTTTTGCTTACCAAAGTTTTGAAGATTGTTTCACCTTTTCATGTGGTTTTAGCTCAAGCCAGGTCTTAGATGAACGTCCACAAAAAAATAAAGGCATTTTTAAACTGGGACAACGAATTGATACACCTACCTGTATCACACAAACCAGAGTCTTGTATGACAGTAGACTATATAAGCAGCCAATACCTCTAAGTTGTGTCTGGCTGGTACCCATCAAAAAAAAAGAAGTTTTTTTAGGAGTGGTACTTTTAGATTTTTCTGAAAAAAAAGATATTTTAGAAAAAGTAGAAAGCTTCTTGAACTTTCTTTCTCAACAAATTGTTTATGAGTTTGACTATTCAAAGGAAAAACAAAAATTTAAAAATTTTCAGAGAGAGCTTGCGCATTATGTTGAGGCAGGAGAGCGCTTGAATCGTTGTTTTCGTTTAGAGGAAGTGTATGCAAGTGCTATCAGTTCTATCCAGAGGATGAGTCAATGTGATGAAGCTTATGTTATTGCTTACAATGAACATGATAATCAGTGCTGTTTGGTCATGAGCTTGCAACAAAGGATCAAAGATCAGAGTTTTGATCTTGATTTTAGACAAAACTTGGTTTCTTGGGTGATAGAAAATCAAAAATCTTTATACTATGCAGATTACAAACTGCGCAGTGGGCGTTCAGTACTATTTCCAAACACTATAGACTATTCTAATGATTATGAGTCTGTTTATATTGTACCTTTACAGGTTCAAAAACAAAAAATTGGCGCAATAGTCATCATGCATAATAAAGCAGATGCCTTATCATTTGAACAAAGGCACATGTTGGAAGTTTTTTCTCAACACACTGCGGTAGCCATCAAAAATGCTAAAATGGTTGATCGCTTAGAAACTTTGGCCACCACAGACGGTTTAACAGGGATTTTAAATCACCGCTCTTTTCAGGATATTTTGGATGCTGAGTTATTGCGCTGTCAGCGGCACCCAGGAGATGTTAGTGTCGTTTTGCTGGATATTGATCATTTTAAACAGTTTAATGATCAATACGGGCATCCAGTAGGAGACGAAGTGCTTAAGTGCGTTGCCAAAAAGCTTAAGGAGTCCGTACGAAAAATTGATTATGTGTTTAGGTATGGTGGTGAAGAGTTTGCGTTAATTTTACTCAATACCGCTTCTAAAGAAGCTCATATTTGGGCTGATAGAATCGTTAAAGATATTGCCAGTACTCAGTTTGATCTTAAAGGCTATCAATTGAGCATTACAGTCTCCATGGGGATTGCAAGTTTTCCTCAAAGCGCACAAGACAAGGAAAAGCTAATTTCTCAAGCAGATCAAGCTCTGTATCAATCAAAAATGAATGGACGTAACCAAGCGACTTTGTTCAGCCATGATATTGCTATTGAAAAAAATAAAGAAGAACAGCAAAGATCAGTTGACCTATTTTCTCAGTCGATTTAGCGTGAGATGTGGATTTATTTGAATACGCTGAAAAAACCCAGCAGCAAAAACAAGAAAAAAAAATAGACCCAGAGTCTCGTAAAATTTATGGGGTAGGAGAGTTGACCTCTGGTATCAAGCAGTTGTTAAAGCAATCCTACGGCATAAAAAAAATTTGGGTTAGAGGTGAAATTTCCAATTACAGGGGAAGACATCAATCAGGCCACATGTATTTTAAGCTCAAAGATGAGCAAGCTGTTCTGACCTGTGTTTTTTTCCGCAGTGCCAATGCAAAGCTTAAATTTGAATTAAGTGAAGGCATGGAAATTATTGTTGGTGGAAGGATTGATCTTTGGGAAAAAGGCGGCAATTATCAATTCACCATAGAAGATGTGATGCCTGCCGGTGTGGGGGAACTTCATTTACGTTTTGAACAACTGAAAAAAAAATTACAGCAAGAAGGTTTGTTTGATCAGAATAAAAAACAAACTTTGCCTCAAAGCGTAGAAAGTATTGGTGTAGTTACCTCAGCTACAGGTGCAGTGATTCGTGATATCATTCATGTGGTTAGACATCGTTGCCCCTATGTTAAAATTTTATTGTACCCCGTTAGTGTTCAAGGTGATAACGCTCAGCATGAGATTAGCCAAGCCATAGAATGGTTTAATACGGTGGCTCGTGATCAGACAGATGTTTTAATTGTAGGTCGCGGTGGGGGGTCTATGGAAGATCTTTGGGCCTTTAATGAAGAAAAAGTGGCCAGAGCTATCAGTGAATCTAAAATACCTATTATCTCTGCTGTTGGACACCAAACAGATTTTACAGTGGCAGACTTTGTTGCTGATCAAAGAGCTGCAACACCTTCTCAAGCAGCTGAGTTGGCAGTTCCAGATATGGTCAGTTTCTATGAAGAAGCGCAAGCCTTGATGCATGCCATGTTTGATTACATTGTATTGAAAAAAGAACATTTATCTCAGCGCCTAGAAAAACTATTAAAAGCCAGGGTGCTTCAAGATCCTTATGAAATACTTGGGATGAAAGTGCAGCGATTGGACCTACTTAAAGACAAGTTGATGCAAATGGGCAAAGAAAATGTGTTGGTCAAAAAACGCTTGTTTGAACATTATCCGATGAAATTAAAATTGTTGCTCGAACAGTGTGTGCAGCCTAAAAAAGCAAAGTTTGAGAATTTTGCTGGCCAATTGTCGGCTTTAAACCCTCTGGCTATTTTAGAAAGAGGTTACAGTGTGGTTAAAGATCAAAAAGGTAAAATCATAAGTAAAACGCAAAACTTAAAAAAAGAGGATATTTTACAGATCCATATGTTTAAAGGAGAGTTTGAGTGTCAAGTCACAAAAATCAAAAGCAACAATTAGAACAATTGACCCAACTTTACCAAGAGATTAGGAAACAGTCGGAAAATGTATTTGAAATGCTGAATTTATTGGCAAAAGCTAAGGATGTTTATAAAGATTTGTTGACCAGTAAGAGCAAGAAGAACTTTTCCGTTTATAGGGTAGATGCAAACATCACTAATTTAAGTGATGACAACTTAAAGTCTTTGGCGTTTGATTGGCAGAAATTTTATCAAGAGTAGGCAATGAATTTTTTAGTTTTATCAAGAAATAAGTTTAATTATTCAAACAAGCGTTTTCATGAAGAGGCCAAAAAGCTGGATATTAAATTACAAGTTTGTGATCCAGCTGAGTTTGATATGGTCTTGGGTAAGCAATCTCCTAATATTATTCGCCAGGGAAGAAATTTTCACCCTGTCGACTGTGTTATTCCGCGTTTAGGTGCGTCTATCACCAACTATGGTTTATCTGTAGTCTCTCAATTTGAAATGATGCAAGTACCGGTCTTAAATAGCTACTCTGCTATTTCAACTACCAAAAATAAATTGAGTTGTATTCAGCGTTTAAGCCAAAAGGACATTGACATTCCTAAAACGGTGATTATTAGAAAACCTAGTGAATTGTCATCAGCAGTTAAAACAGTGGGTGGCTTTCCAGTAATTTTGAAGTTACTCAGTGGTACACAAGGTATTGGTGTTATGCTGGTTGAAAACATTGCAAACATGCAAGCAACCTTGGATACCTTGTGGAGCCTTGGACAAGATATTTTAATACAAGAGTGTATTAAGGAATCTTTAGGCAAGGATCTACGTGTCGTCGTGGTTGGAGGTAAAGTGATTGCAAGTATGCGCCGACAAGCACGCATTGGTGATTTTAGGTCAAACTTTCATCGGGGTGGCCTGACAACAAAAATTGACTTGCCTGAAAGTATTAAAAAAATTGCCATTGAAGCCAGTGAAACTGTTAACTTAGAGGTTGCTGGTGTGGATATCTTGGAATCCGAACAAGGTCCAAGAGTGATAGAAGTGAACTCTTCTCCTGGTTTAGAAGGGATAGAAGGTTGCACAGGTGTTAATATTGCAAAAATAATTTTGGAACACGCAATGAAATACAGTGAAAAAAAATAAAGAGTGGTGTGAGTATTGGTTATGGCAGAAAGTTTTTATGATATTTTAGGTGTAAGTAAAAACGCATCGGCACAAGAAATAAAAAAAGCGTATCGAGCATTGGCTAAAAAATATCACCCAGATGTCAATCAAGGTGATAAAGCTGCTGAAGATAAATTTAAGCAGGTCACCGAAGCTTATGCAGTTCTCAGTGATGAGAAAAAACGCCAGCAATATGATGCCGTTGGGCACAATCAATTCAACTCTAATTTTGATTTTTCAGATTTTTTCCGTCAAGCCGGTGCAGGCGGTGGTGGATTTTCATCCGCTGGCGGCCCTGGAGGGCAGAGCTTCCGTTTTGATATGGGAGGCCTGGAAGATATTTTTGAACCTTTATTTGGTAGAGGCTTTGGTCAACAACGTCAAGCATACCGAGGCGCTAGTCAGCAACAGCAAAGCATGCCCGTCTATAAACTGGATATTGATTTTTTAACGGCTGTTAAAGGTGGTGAAGTTGACGTTAAGATTGGTAACAGTCAAAAAAAAATCAACATTCCTAAAGGCATAAAAAATAAACAAAAGATTAGACTGGCCAAAGCCGTCAATCAACAGGATGCTGTAATTGAAATCAGTATTTTGCCCAGCTCTGTTTTTGAGCGCAAAAATGATACAATTTACGTTAAGGCTAAAGTGAATGTTTTTCAAGCAATCATGGGAAGCGTTATTGATGTAACCACCATTGATGGCAGCAGTAAAATGACTTTGCCGCCTGGAACATCAGGTGGAACCAAAATGCGCATGAAAGGTAAAGGCGTCTATAAAAACAATGGCGAACGCGGCGATCAGATTGTAGAAATTGTCATTGAAGTTCCAAAAAAGATTGATGAACAATCAAAACAGCTCATTGAGCAGTTCGCTAAAAGAAATAATCTCAAGCCGTAAAGAAGTGGGCCATGACAGATAAAAAGAAGAGAGTCTTAAACAAAATAAAACAAAGCTCTTTTATGCAAAGTTTTGTCAAAGATATTCACTTGCTTAAACAGATGGTAGGCCTTGTTTTCAAAGGTAAAATCAAGGTGTTTAGTGGAAAAACATACTTAAAACTTATTCTGGCCATTGGCTATTTTATATTGCCTACCGATATACTCCCTGATTTTATTCCTGTTTTGGGTCAAATTGATGATTTAACAGTATTCTTGTGGTTTCTTAGAAGTCTAAAAGTAGATATTAAAAACTTTAAAAGCTAGAGCAAAAATCTGTTATTTTTTTGCAATTGGTCAAAATAGATCAACGAACTAAATTGTTTGGGACAAAATAGAGTAATAAGACTAAAAGGCTTTTACTGCTACTGCTATATAATTTTTGCGGCAATATTGTTGCCTTGTGGCAATGGGGCAAGGTGAAAGCCTGCTTTTTTGCAGGTGTTGTAAGCAATTCTTATCGCATTATTGACACTGCGTTCATCAGGATAAACGTGTGGCATCATGGCCAGATGAAAATTTTTCAGCTTGCTCTGACAGTTTTGTAGTTTTTGATCGAAATTTAATGGAAAAACTGGCGCAGCTGTTGAGCTATGAAAAAGAAAAGTTTCACTTAAATTTTTATTAAAATTATAATCAGGAAACTTTTTCTTTAAATGTTGCATAAAAACCTGCTTCACTTGATCTTCACGCATCATGACCAATGGGTCGGTTTTTAAACTGTATTTGGTTAAATAAACAATATGGTCATTGTTATAGTGATGTTTGGGAATGAGCTTTGTATGTTCAATAATACCAACAAAGGGAGACTCTTTGTCAGTGATGTTGAGCCAATACACAGGAGATAAAGATTTTTTTAAAATCAAGACCATGCAGTGTGCATGATAATAGTCTATGCTTTGAAGGTTTTGGCTTAATTGTGGATCAGCATTTTTTAAAATATTGGCTGATACATGTGTGGGAGTTGTTAAAATAAGATAAGGGTGATCAAAACTGAAGCCGGTTTGTGTTTTGATGTTATGGATAACATTGTCTTGCGTTACGATAGATTCAATTTGATCCTCATAAATAATGTGAACATTGTTTTGTTGTAAATTTTCAATTAATGCCACAATAAACACTTCTAAGCTTCCAACAATATAGGATAAATGTTCAGCACCGGACTGTTTTCTGCTGCTCATGCGTTGTTTGAGCCGACCAATAAACCACGATAGAGGAATAGTCTTATAAATATCAGAAAACTTTCCTTGCATCATCGGTTGCCAAATGATTTCTGTGGCTTGTTTGCCAAGATATTTTAAAAACCAATCGTAGGCAGGAACATTATGGTAGTTTTGCCAATTAAGAAATTTACCAAGAACGAGAGAGCAAAGACCAAAGCGAATACGGTTAAAGAAAGAAAGGGGTTTGAAATTGATAAGATCTTTGGCAGTTGTAAAAGGAAAAATATTCCCTTGATGTTCTAAGCCAACACTACTTTGAAAAGACTGAAATTTTTGCTCAAGGTCAAGATAGTTGATTAAGTGTTTTAGCTCCGCATCTTCATTAAAAAAATGGTGGTAGAATTTTTCAAGTTTATAGCCATCATGTTCAAAGCATGAGAGTAGCCCCCCAGCTTGTGATGACTTTTCAATAATATATACCGGTCTATGACTTGATTTTAAAAAATAGGCACTGGCCAAACCTGTAATACCAGCGCCAACAATAACAATGGGCTCAGAAATTTTTTTATTGGCGATCGTCGTCATACAAAGCATTGACTATACAATCTTTAGCCTACGAAAACTATTTTTTAAAGTTTATTATCTTACAAGTCTTAAGCTGCATGAGATAAACGTATTGATTTTCGTTGTATAATAAGCATGCTTAATACGGTTAAAAGTAACATAATCAAGGAAGGAGAGCTGTTGGATTGGCAAGCTTTTTTATCTGCAAGAGGATCTGTGGTGTTACTGTATTCTTCAGCGGCAGCATAAGGTGATTCAATCACAATTGCATCTGAAACGATGGCTAAATCATTATCTTGATAGCTGTTGGCAACCCTTAAATCATAAGTTCCACTGGGCATGCCTAAAAAATTAAACTCAACCAACATACTGTCACTGTCTTGACTAACGATTTTTGCTTGCAAGTCATCATTGTAAATCCCCACCTTTAAAGAAACCAATGTGGTGTTTCTAAAATTACTGCCTTCAATATTGACCTGATAAATATACTGGTTACTTAAGTTAAAGCTTTTTTGTGAAATGTGATCAACAGAAGGTTTGGGTAAGCTTTGGTTATTGTAAGCATGTTGAGCTGCAGCAATATCTAAGGCTTCCAAATCCCGCCTAAATGTTTCTCCAGGTCCAGAAGCGTAAAACATGGTCGCCAAATAATGCGCAGTTGATTTTTCTGAAAAATTTTCTGAACTATGATCTATGCCAATTCCATGTCCAATTTCATGGGTAAAGATGTTTTGAATATCCATGATGTTGCCAGCATTTCTTTCAGTGGCACTGTTGATGACACCCCATTCAAAATACTGACCATTGGCATAAATATCCATATCCAAAATTTCATTGTTGGATGTTTTAAAGGTTTGTACGGTGACAGCAATAACTCTTGAACTGGGTGCAAAAGATTGACTGGTCCAGTTGCTTTCTACCCATTTAATAGAGTTTTCATTGTTGTATCCGGTTCTGCTGATGGTTTTTGAACTTTGCTCATTAAACTTTAAATTGATATGGTCAATATTTTCCCAGCTTTGAAAAGCTTTGTTGATGGCTTGGCGTTCGCTTTCACAGGGTCCATGGCTATCACAGCCACCGCTAAAGTTGTCACTGCCTCTAGAATCAATCACGTAATCTACAACGCTGTTATGCCAACGGGCAACACTACCATTGAAAGAAATCATTTTAAATGCAAAAGCCCAGGGGCTGCTTAAAATAATGCTTATGATGAGGTAAAGTTGCGTATTGGGCATGAGGCTAGTGAACCTCCTTTTCCATGGCTTCTTGAATATGGTGAACCATCTCTGATAGTTCCATGCTGTCATTCTCTACAGTTACAGCGTGTTCATGTTGATGTGTGTGGGCTTTGTGTAAGCCTTGAATTTGTTGGACAGCTTTATTTTGGACAAACTCCAATGATTTTGGCAGATGTCTTGAAACCATTTTTTTTCCAGACTGGGGGTCGGTGCTAACAATGTACTTTCCCTGCGCCATGCCAACAACAGTAGGTGCGCCTTGATGGTTGCGTAAAAAAACCATGGTTTCTTCACCTTTTTTAAAGTGTGCTACGCCATGAACGCGCATTTGTACACCATTGGATTCTCCTCCAGGAATTTTCATAAGAACTTCTTTGGCGGGTTCACCTTTTACGGTCTGAGAGACGTTAAGTTTAACATAAGTGTAGATCATTTTATTTTCCGGATCCCAACTAGAGTAGGTGCGAGTAACTTTACCGACGCGGACAGCTTCTGACATATTCGTCATTTGAGCAGTGTCTAAAAATTCGACCAACGAGGCTAAGGCAGAGGGGACATTAAAAAGAATAAGAGCAGCAGCGATGAGGATTTTTGATATATTTTGCAAATTTCCTCCTTTTCTAACTATTTTAAATTAAAGAATTTTATTTAAAATAATCATTTTTTGTAACTTCTATACTTTAACTATATGCGTAAAAAAAGTGAAAATCAAGATAAAAGTAAAAAAAGTTTCCAAAAATAACAAAAGTTTACATTTTTAATGTTTTGTTTTGAGTTGGTGATATGTATAGGCTGTGCTATAGGCAAAATACAGTTGATTGCTTTTTAAATTTTTTTGTATCAAAAGCATGTATGGCCAGCAGTTTATTTACAACTATTGGAAGATTAAACGTTTTTTAAAGAAAGAGTATGATGTCAGTAAGAGTTAGATTTGCCCCCAGTCCTTCCGGTTATTTGCATGTAGGCGGTGCCAGAACTGCCCTTTTTAATTATTTGTTTGCCAAAAGGCATAAAGGACAGTTTATCCTCCGTGTAGAAGATACAGATAGAGAGCGTTCCAGCCAGGAATCCATTGCGGCCATTTTAGAAGGTTTAGATTGGTTGGGCATTCACGCAGATGAAGGCCCCTTTTTTCAAAGTGAGCGTGATGAAATTTATGCGCAGTATTTGCAACGCTTGATTGAAACCGGAGCAGTGTATAAGTGCTTTTTAAGCAAAGAGGAACTGGATGCTAGACGTGAAGCTTTAAAACAAGCTGGAAAAACACCAAAATATGATGGCCGAGAAGAACAATTAAAAAACCAAGATCAAGACAAACCTTTTGTTTGGCGCTTTAAAGTGCCAGAAGGTGAAACGGTAATTGACGATCAGGTGAAGGGTAAAACCACCTATCAAAACAAAGAACTGGAAGATTTTGTGGTAGCCAGAACCGATGGAACATGCACTTACAATTTTGTCAATGTTGTCGATGATTTGGATATGAACATCACGCATGTCATCCGAGGTGATGATCACCTGAACAATACAGCCAAACAAATACTGCTTTACAAAGCATTGGGAGAAGCGTTACCTGTTTTTGCGCATGTTCCTTTGATTTTGGGTCAGGATAAAAAGCGTTTGTCTAAGCGTCATGGTGCTACGGCCGTACAAATGTACAGAGATATGGGCTACTTGCCACATGCCATGGTTAATTTTTTGGTGCGCTTGGGCTGGTCGTATGAAGATAAAGAAATTTTTTCTGCACAAGACTTAGAAGATCTATTTAGCTTGGACAATATTGGTAAATCTGCCGGTATTTTTAATGAAGAAAAACTGATTTGGTTGAATCAGCACTACATCAAAGAAGCCGATCAAAGCGTTCTTCAAGAACAAGTGGATTATTTTATTGGTATTCCAGATGAACGCAAAAATACCGCTAAAGGTTTTGCCACGCTTAATGCTTTGAGAGATAGAGCCAAAACCACCAAAGAACTGGCAGAATTGGCCAGATTTTACTTTCACGATGACTTGGTTTTCTTTGAAGGTGTGAAAGAAAAATTCATAACCCCAGAGTCTGTTAAGATTATGGCAGTGTTTCGTGAAAAGTTAGAAAAAATAGAGACCTGTGATCATGATCATATCAAAAGTATTTTTGATGAAACCTTAAAAGAGCTAGACATCAAGTTTAAGTTTTTAGGACAGCCCTTGAGAATAGCCCTTACCGGCTCGCCTTACAGTCCAGGAATCATGGAGATTGTTGAAATACTTGGCAAAGATCGCAGTCTGCAACGCTTAAAGGCTGTTGGCGCATAAGTTTTTTTTACTCACTTAGTTGGTTTGGTTATTGATCTCTTGCCAGTTGTAACGACCATTGAGCTGAAAAAAGGGTCCCAAAGAAGTAATGCTGTTGTTTTCAATAAGGTTTCCAGTTGTAGGTACAGGGTTGCTAGGAACATTGACATCTCTGATGGCTGGACCAGTGTTGATGTTGGATACAAGGGTATTATCTACAATTGAGAACCCACCTTTGTACAAACTCCCATTTAAATCTGAGTCAAGTGGTGCCGGTCTTGGATTGACAATGATACCGTATTCATTGAAATTTTGAATGCTATTGTTTCTTAACAAACTGCCTCCAATGCCTGCCAAATGAATTCCAATACCACCCCCATCCAAAATATTGTTTTCAATAGTACAGGAAGAGCCATCTCCAACTTGGATGGCATGGTTATGACTGCTTCTGTTTGCTGTAGACCAGTTGATAACTGTGTTGTTGACTATGGTACAATTTTCAATGGCCGATCCTACTTGTATGCCATCCCAACCGGTATTTTCTATATGATTGTCAAATATATGAATATTTTTTAGCAGGTGAGGGTATTGAATGCCATCACATTGTGAAAGGTCACAGGCGCTATTTCTGGCGCAGTACTGATCACTCACACCGGTAAAAAAACTATTGCCTAAATAAAACCCTTCACCATCAACATTTTCAACCAAGTTGTCATGAATATATACAGTGTCCATAACATAGTTATCGTAACGTCGGTCATTGATGTGGCAGTCTTGAGATGAGGGGTCAACCTTTGCCATAATCCCTGCAAATGAAGAAGATTGAATATGTATATTATCCACTTCATAGTGATGGGCTTTACCAATAGCAAGGGTATGCGGTGAATTTGGTGCATCTAAAGCAATGCCTAAAGTGCTGTTGCTTTGCATACCACTGATTCTAAAATAAGAACCCGACAAAATTTTAATGGCAGCTTGCGAGTTTGTTGATCTTATTGTTACTGAGCCATTACAACTTCTAATGAATATAGGATTTTGAGCATTGCCATTTAAGTTATCAAATTTTATGGGACCTCGTGTTGAACCTTGTTGAGCATCAAAGCATAGCACATCTCCAGGATTAAAATCTTGAGCATCCATAAAAGAGGTGTTTGGGCTTATCGTTTGTGTGCAGTCACAATTATCAAGTTGATAAGGAATAGGGAAAAGGTGTTGATTGGGTGATGTATCATTATCGTTATCTCTACCTAAATCTAAAGGTGGACTTTGCTTTAAAGCATTGATGGTTGCATTTTCTATCTTGCAAGCATTGAGAAAAAGCAAAAGGTATGATGTTAAAATAATGCTAAGTGTTTTTTGCACATATCCCCTTAAACGCTTATTTTTAGCGCAACTCTGCAAAATTTGCAGATCAATGGCTTAAAATAAGCTTTTTAAGTCTAATAATTTCAAAGACTTAAGTTGTTGTTATGTTGACGAAGATTATAAATTGCAAAAAAAATGCGCGCCTCAGTGTGAAGCGCGCATCGAAAAGAGATTGAGTTAGCTCAATTTTATTGGTTTTGACGAGATTTAATAATTTCTTGAGCTTCAGGCGTTAGGGCGTTCATACCGTATTTTTCAATGATGGCATCAAAGACTTTGGAAATGGTCAAGCCTTGAGCAAAAGCATTGTCCACTGCTTTTCTTCTCTCATTGGCAGCTTTGTCAGAACAAGATGGAGAGGCCAAAGGCAGTGTTGGATCACTCGGACAATTTAAGGCGGCATAGACCATTTCAGAGGGGTTAAAATCACCAGCATGCGGATCATGCGAAACATCTGGACCATGGTTATGACCAGCGTGCGGATCTTGATCATAACTGGATTCTTGTGGGTAAGGAGGCGGTGTATTTTTGGATTGCATTTGAATAGGCCCCTGATTTTGTAAGACCATAATGAGGAGTAAAACAGCAATAATCGATAAAAGAATATTGGTAATATTTTGTTGTGTCATAGGCACCTTATAAAACTGATTGCTATGGACGTCCAGAAAAAGTGACCCATGCCAGGAAATTGTTTATAAAGTTCTTTATGCGTGCTTTTGAACAAATGCTAATGAACAAGCTGTATTATTTTTTCGATGGTGTCAGTGGTATAGAGCTAGATGATGAAGAGATTTTTTTGGTTCAAGGTAAAGCATGCATTAATTTAAAACAGCCAAAAACAGCAGCAGACTTTTTACGATTGATCGATGAAGCTCAGCAATATTTAAAAGACGGTATCCTACGCTTTGTATTTTCTTATGATTTTCATTTACAGCAAAGGCGACTCCCAACAGTTTTGGATGTTAATCAATATTATGCTTGGTATGGATGTGGGCGCTTGAAAGATACAACTTTTCCTGAGCAAGCCAACATGCCTGCTATAGAGTTAAGAAAAATAAAATTTAAAAAAATGAATCGTTTAGGAGACTTTGAAAAGGAATTTTTGATCCAAAAGTGGCAGGAACAATACCTTGATGTTGTTTTAAAAAGCTATCCTCAAAAAGTTAAACAACAGCAGCTAGAAAAATTCAGTAAAGGTTTGGAGTTTCATCAAGATAAAACACAGTATTTGTTTTATAAAAACGATGTAATTGTGGGTCATTACTCAATGCAGATTTTTGATTGGCCACCCTTTGGAGGTAAGGCTCTTGATCCGCATCGCTGGATAGAGCAAAGTTTACCCAAACAAGAAAGAAAAATCATTCATGCCCACATCACACGGATTTTAAAAAATAATGAGCATTATGCCATGGGAGCGGGTGTGGTGTTGAACAATGAAAAAAGTTTAAACATTTTACAGCAAAATGGTTTTATTCCATTGCATCTTTGTGTAAAAAAACTTACATAAGTTTTTTTTGTATGTGTTCGATGGCAAAAGAATTTTTCTCACTTTTTTCTTTACCCAAACAAAAATTGACTCAATGTTGTTTGCTGTAAATCCAACATTCAATAATGAAGCAATCTTTAAAGAAGTGGTTGATCGTTTTTTAAATGCATAGGGAGTGTATGAAGCAGTCATTAAAAAAAGAACTGAGGCATGATCCACAGGCGCCGCATTTGCCCAATACGCCGTGGGCCTTTGTCATGTATTTTTTAGGCTTTTACAGGTGGCCTCTGATAGGCATGTTTGTTTTTGAAATGGGTCAGGCTATGTGTCAGATTTTGGTTCCTTACGCCATACGACAATTGATTGATACAGGTACAAGTGTTAGTGGTCATTTTAGTGAAGCCCTACAAACATTGAAACCGGCTTTAACTTTATTTGTTGGCCTAAGCCTAGGGGTATTATTATTTAGTCGGGCCAGTGGCAGTATTTTGGTGATGACGGGGCCGGCTTTACGGCGCAGAGTGAGAAGAACGGTGTTTAATTATTTGCAGTTTCACTCACAGCGTTTTTTTATCAGTAATTTTTCTGGTTCTCTGGCCAATAGAATTTCTGAAATTTCGCAAGCTGTGAATCACAGCACTTGGACCGTACTGTTTGATTTTTGGCCGGTTGTTGTGAGCTTTAGTGCATCCATGTACTTGATGTATACCACGCATACTACGCTTGCTTTGGCCTTTGGCTTATGGACCATTATTTATATCATGGTATCGTTTTTATTGGCCAAGCGTTGTCAAAAATATGCCAAAGCTCATGCAGCAACGCGCAGTACGCTCAGTGGTAAAATTGTTGATGCTGTGACCAACTCACTCAATACAAAAATTTTTGCCAAGCTAGGTTTTGAGCGCAGTTATTTGGACAACTACCTTGATTTAGAAGTAAAGGCAGCACGCAAAACCTATTGGTTTATGGAAGCCATGCGTTGGTTTCAATTTTTATCCACCATGCTTTTGCAAATCGGTGTCATTGTTTTGGCTTTGCGTTTTTGGGTCATGAATGAAATTTCAGTGGGCCAGTTTGCTATGATAACCAGCTTGGCTTTGGTGGTCATTAATGATGCCCGTGGCCTGAGTCGGCGCTTTTTAGAGTTTTTTGAATACATGGGCAATATTTCCGATGGTGTCAATATCATTGTTAGAAACCATGAAATCATTGATGCAAAGGATGCTCTGCCAATTAAAATAAAACAAGGGGAGATTAAATTTGATGATGTTAATTTTGCTTACACGCCCAATAAACCGGTATTTGAGCAGTTGAGTGTAAAAATTGAGCCTGGTCAGCGCGTGGGCTTGGTGGGTTTTTCTGGCTCTGGAAAAACAACTTTTATTAATCTGCTTTTGCGCATGTATGAAGTGAACTCTGGACAGATTTTATTGGACGGACAGAACGTTGCAAAATGCACGCAAGATAGTTTACGTGAGCAAGTGAGTATGATTCCGCAAGAGCCTATGCTGTTTCACAGAACCTTGTTGGAAAACATCCGTTATGGCAAACTGGATGCAACGGATGAAGAGGTTTATGCAGCCGCCAAAGCGGCCAAAGCCCATGATTTTATTACGCAACTTCCAGAAGGCTATCAAGCTTTGGTGGGAGAACGCGGCGTTAAGCTCTCTGGTGGCCAACGTCAGCGTATTGCCATTGCCAGAGCCATTTTAAAAAATGCGCGTATTTTGGTTTTGGACGAGGCCACGTCTAGTTTGGACTCGGTCACAGAAAAAGCCATTCAGGAATCTTTTGATACTTTAATGCAAGGCAGAACCGTGGTGGTGGTGGCGCACCGTTTATCCACCATTGCCAATTTGGATAGAATCATTGTCTTTCATGAAGGCAAAATCATTGAAGATGGCAGTCATGATCAATTGATTGAAAAAGATGGCCACTACGCCAAACTATGGAGCATGCAAGCCGGCGGCTTTTTACCCCAACATGAAGATGTTTGAGACTGGTCTCTCGCATCGTCTGAAGACGATGCTCCCAGTATTCCGTCACAAAAAGCAGTGCTTTTTGTTCCTCCTAACCAGGCTGAGTGTCTAACTATTGGTTAATTACGCGAAACTATTTTATATGGTTGAGCGCGCAGGGGGTGAGCAAGCAAAAACGACGTTTTTTGCTTGCGAGGGGGAAGCGTTTTTAGTTATTGTTACAACTTGTTGTTACAGTAACTTATGCAAGGCCCCCTCTTAAATAAAGAGCGAAGCGGGAATGGTGCCTGAGACTGGACTCGAACCAGCACGAGATTGCTCTCACTAGCCCCTCAAGCTAGCGTGTCTACCAATTCCACCACCCAGGCACTTAGAATTGAGTCATTCTTATAGACCATATGACATAAATAGCCAATGAAAATATGAAAAGCGGGGTATAGACCAGGATTAATAATTATTAAAAACAGGGCTTTACAATATACTTTTCGACATGCTATGTCATCAAACATGATGAAAAAACACATGTTTATTTTGAGTATGGGCTTTTTGGCTATTTTGGTTGGATTAGCCAATACTGGATTTGCCAATGAAGCCAAGAAAACGGCAGTTAAAGCAGAAGATCATTATTTTAAAAGTTTATTGGGGGAGTGGACTTGTAAATCCGATGAGGAAGTCAATAAGCTTGGTAAGATCCAAAATGAAAAAAACTACGTGGATCATATGATCATTGATTATGATTTAGAAAAATCATGGGTATCCATGCGTTACAACAATCAGGATATCTATCAAAACCAGTGTTATTATGACTATGTAGCCAATGAAGAAACTTATAGACAAATTTGTTTAAGTTCTAAGCATGCCTGGTCCATGGCTATGGGTAAAGAAATGGGTCAAGAAGAGTTGACCTTTAAAGGTAAAGTCTATCACCAAGACAGACCCTTAACGGTATACAAAACCTTTTTAAAAACCAACAAAGGTTTACAAGTGTATTCCAAAATTAAAGATCCTAAAAAGCTCCTTAGCAAAACATGGTCGGCTCAGTGTAAAAAAGATCCAAAGAAAATTCCTCAGCCTCCTAAGCCAAGGGACGGAAGAGTTTGCTGTCTTAAACCCTAGTTTAATGACCTATGGGCTATTTAAGATATTTATAAAATAAGCTGTAGTTATTTAACAATACGACTTTCAGTGAGCTATAAATGAAACACAATCTTATAAAGTTAATATTTATTACTTTGTTTTTTCTAGGTTTGGGTATTGAAAAAATAATTATTGCTCAGGAGTTACCTTGTTACAGTACAGTTCTTTTACAACAAGGTTTTTCAAAAAAAGTTTGGCAAGAAAAAATTAGCGGACAACGTTTAAAAACACTAAGAGCATTATCTAAGCAGTATGAACAGTTAGATAAAGACATCTTTGGGCTGCTCACCAAGCAAGATCATTATGGTCAGAACAAGCATTTGTTTGGAAGCTACCATGCAAATTTTGATTACAGTGGTGGTTTTGAGGGAAGAGAAGCGCCAGAAGAAGACTGGTTCCCAGTCATTGATTTTAAAAACTATGATTATAAGCCTTCACAGCATTGGCTGCTTTCTCCTTCAAGATCTCAGTTTGAAATGAAAAACAAAATAGACAATTTTGATATCACCCGTACTGAAAAATTTTCATATTTAAACTCTTATCTCTTTTTACCTCTAGCATTAAGGATTGGCATAGAAAGACAGATGGTCATCAATACAGACATAAATCAACAAAAGGTTTTGGTCTTTGTGTTAGAAGAAGACGATGTGTTCAAGGAAGCTTTTCTACAAAGCAAAGACTTTTTTGCCCATATGTTGGCAACAAATCATATTCAGGTTGTTATGTTACTTGTACATCGTAAGATAGATAAAGATGAGCTTGTTGATACGCTGGATGGAGTTGTAGACCGTCACAATTTATTTTTTGTTGATTTTTCTGCACAGAGTCCAACTGAAATATTTTATGAAAAAAAAATAGAGTTACTGCAACGTATAGACACCATCATTCAATGCAATCGAGCATGATTAAATTATAATACCAAAATTTTTAAAAGCCTTTTTTTGAAAGGTTGAAATCCCCAGAGTAGCTAAATTGTTTTTTTTAATCCACTGATAATCTTGTGAGGCTAATGTTTTGAGGTTTAGATTTTTTTTTAAATTTAAATGTAAAACTTGAGCAATAATTTTTTGATGGGTCAATTGATGATTGATATTGGCAACGGATGTTAAGTTTGAGCTTTGTTTCTCTGTAATGCTCTCTAACCAGTGCAGGATGGTATGGTGTGATAGTTTTTTTTCACTCTCCAGGCTGGGGTTTTGCCATAAATTCTCCCAGCGGCCAGGTTGGGTACGTTTCTGCATTAAAAAATGTCCTTCGTACTCTACCAATACAATTGCCGCATAAATATTTTTTTGTTTGATCTTTTTGGCCTTTATAGGAAATTGATCCACTTGCCCCTTCTTTAAAGCAGTGCACTGTTTCTGCACTGGGCATAATAAGCATTGAGGGTTTTTTGGAGTGCAAACAGTGGCTCCTAATTCCATGATGGCTTGATTGTAATCACCCGGATTTTTTTCATCCAATAGCGATTGAGATTTTTCACAGGGTTTGGAATCATCGGCAAACAGTCTGGCCATCACCCGTTTTACATTGCCATCAACACAAGCTATAGCTTGATCAAACGCAATAGAAGCAACTGAGGCACTGGTATATTCTCCAAAGCCTTTGAGTTGAATGAGCTCTTGTGCAGTTTGTGGTAGTTTGCCGTCATAATTAGATACAATTTGGTTTGCGGCTTGATGCAAATGTTTGGCTCTTCGGTAATAGCCCAAGCCTTGCCAGTATTGCATAAGATTATCTTCTGAAGCTTGTGCTAAGTCTTCTATTGTTGGAAAGGCTTGAATGAATTTTTTATAATAAGGAATAACAGTTTTGACCTGAGTTTGTTGAAGCATGACTTCGGATAACCATATGTAATAAGGGTTTTTTGTACGACGCCAAGGTAGGTCACGAGCATATTTTTTATACCAAGACATCAGCTGCTTTTGAAATTGGCTTATGTTCATTGGATTTAAACGATGTTCAAAGACAGTTAATAATTTTATTGGGCATCCAAGTGTTCTAGAATATATCCATTGAGCATGCGGCGAATATTTACATCCATTTCTTTAAAGATAAAACCAACAACATGGTACTCTAAATCTTCTTCTGAACGAACGCGAACAACTTTTGCTTTGAGAACAATGGTTTGATCTGTATCAGGAAGGGTAAACTCCAAAAAGACAACATCGTCTTTTTCTAAGAGAATATTGGTTTCAATCAATATTCCGGACCAGCTAAGGTTGATTGACTCAGCATAGCCTTGAATCAGGTCTCCAGATAAAGATGTGATGTATATGGGAAAAAAGGTTTCAAGACGATCACCTTTGATTCTGCGATTAAACTCAATTTTAGGTTTTTCCACCATGTCTATAGCATGGTTCAAAGGTTGCTTAGATTTATTCATTTTTCCCACAGTGTCCTTATTTTAGCATTAGATTAATTACAAGCGCAAGCATCAATTTGCTCATGGCCTTATTTGATGGTCATCCCAAAACGATGTGAACGAATAGAAGGCACAGCAATATTGCCCAGATAAAATAAAGGGTTTTTGTTGTCCAAAGATAGCCAGACAAACATTGCCTTGCCACGGATGCTTTTAACTGGAATGGCCTGGTTTTGCCAATAGCGTCCGTCCAAAGAGTTATCGCGGTTATCTCCAATAACAAATACATGGTTGTCAGGAACTTTGTATGGACCAAAATAGTTTTGTTCAGGTATGGTATTAGATCTTTCCATAATAATATGTTCAACACCAAAGAGATCTTCTTTATAAAGGTGGTAATCTGTAGGGTCAGCAATAAAGCGATGGTCATACAAATATTTTTGTGAATCAAACTCAGTTTTTGCGATAGGCTCGCCATTAACATAGAGCTGTTTATCATTGATTTCAATAATATCTCCACCAATACCAACAACACGTTTGATATAATCTACCGTTGGATCATCTGGAAAAGGAAAAACAATAACATCCCCACGCTTGGGTGCCGAGAGTTGAATTAAGTTGTTGTTGGTAAAAGGAACTTTTACAGCATAACTTAATTTGCTAACAAATAAAAAGTCACCAATTTTTAGGCTTGGGATCATAGAGCCGGTTGGAATTCTATAAGGTGAAGCAACGCTGAATCTAAAAACCAAGGCTAAAAATAAAGCAAAGCTCAAGGCACGAAATGAATTTAACATAGACCCCTTTTACCTGTTGTGTTTGGGTTTGGCAACGCTTTGAACAATATAATTTGGGCTGAAATGGGCTTTATCAATAAAATTTTGTGCTCTGATGTGTTGGTCAGCTGACCACGCTAAAGTATTGGCTGATATCGGGCTGTCATTGTGATGATGAAAAAAGTCAAATGGATTTAGCAGCAGACTATCGGGACCTAAAAATAGGATTGAGTCATGATCGTTTTGAGTAAAACTTTTTTGATCAAGTTGATCAATGGCTTGTTCTTGAATAGGGTTGGATAAACTTAAACTCCCTTGCTGATAGCGATAAGAGCAATGGTAGATGTGATTTTTTCTCGATGCAATAATAGGAACCAAGGTGCAGTTATTTTCAGGTTTGCATTGAGAAATGTACTGCTGTGCCAACAAATGACAAGGATCAAGGGCAACAATGTTTTGCTGTTTTTGAGCAAAAGATAGAGCTTTGAGGCTTGCTGCGGCTATTCTTAGGCCTGTAAATGACCCTGGGCCAGCGATATAAGCATAGGCATTAATCTCATCAAGCTTTAGATCATGTTTCTTGAGTAGCGCTTGCAAGAGGACTAAAGTTTGTTCAGCGGCATCAAAGCGATTTTTACTTTTGATTTCGTCCAAAACTTGATCATGTTTAGCTAAAACCCAATGAACATGCGGCTGACTGCTATCAAGTATTAAATGCAACATGCCTCAGTATAAATAAAAATTTCATCCGTTTAGGTTAATTAAACAAGCTTCTTATTCGATCAAATAAAAAGCGATTGAGATCGACATAGAAGGTTAAGATCATCAATCCAATGATGAAAGCAAAACCTAAAGTATGACCGATACGTACTACTTTCTCTGAAACTGGGCTGCCTTTGATGACTTCAATGAAAAAGAACAGCAAGTGTCCACCATCCAACATGGGAATGGGTAGCAAATTCAATAAGGCCAAAGTGATGCTCAGCATGGCCATCATTCTAAAAAATGCATCAAAACCACCTTTTTTATAAGAGGTGCCGGCAAGGTAAAAAATAGAAATAGGTCCACCCAGGGAGTTCATGGATAGGTTGCCTGTAAACAGTTTACCCAGACCCTTGGCAGTGAGTACGGTTAACTTTATGGTTTCCTCTACACCTTTGTATAAAGCTTTAAAGGGGTTTGTGTAACGTTCTTTAAAGAAGGCTGGCATACCGGTTAAGGCAGCCGACTGTACACCCAAGCGTTTGAATTGCTTTTTATCTTGAGTCAACTCATCTTTTTCAGAAACAAGTTGTGGTTCCGCTGTTAGCGTTAAAGGAACATTGTTTCTTAACACACCTATCTTTAAAGCTTCATCTGCCGACTGAATGCCTTGGTGAAATTGTGACCAATCACTAAGCTCTTGACCATTGAGGCTGACAACTTTGTCATTGACTTTTAAACCAGCTTTTTCAGCCACGCTGTCGGGAAGGACGTGTCTAATATAAAGTTGGCCATTTTCTATGCCAGCATGGGCAGCAGAAAGAAACTTGCCATTTAAAGCAATGGTTTTTTCTTGAGCCTGATCAAGCGTGTTTTTTTGTAAGGCTTCAGTGCTGTAGCGTTTGACATGTAGAGTCATGTTTTGACTCAGTTCTTGGTCAAAGTATTGCTCTACCTGCCACCAATGGTTAATATCTTTGTTATTGATTTTAGTGATTTGATCACCAGTGCGTAAGCCGGCTTTATATGCAGCGCTATCTTCATTGTTGATACCTACAATAGGCAAGAAAGGTAAGTAACTCACACCAATTTGTGAAGCTTGGGTTTTCTCACCGTAAACATTTTCAACCTCTGATTTTGTGGCCTTAACAGTAATACTTTGTTGGCGTTGATTGCGTTTATAAACCAAATCAATGTCACCGGCTTCTTGAGTTCTTAAAATATTAACGAAATGACTCCAGGTACTGACCTGTTCACCGTTGATAGAAAGAATTTCATCACCAGCTTTTAAGCCAGCAACAGCAGCGGGCTGTCCAGGGCGTACATCACCAATAACCGGTTTTAAAGTGTCCGTTCCCACCCAGAAAATAATGGCATACACAAAAATAGGTAAAATAAGATTAAAAATTGGCCCCATAGAGGCGATGGCAATACGATTCCAGACTGGCTGATTCATGTATGAGCGTGGGTCATCAGCAGGAAGTTCTTTTTCAACATCTCCTTGAATAGCTTCCATCTCTTCACCATGCATTTTAACATAACCACCCAAAGGAAAGGCGCAAATCGCATACTCGGTTTCACCCCATTGTTTTCTAAAAATAGCCGGGCCAAAGCCAATGGCAAAACGTTCAACATAGACGCCACATTTTTTGGCCACCAAAAAGTGTCCAAGCTCATGGAAAAAAACCAATCCACCAAACAGAACAATGGGTAAAACTATACTTGCAAACATATTCGAATCATTCCTTACTATTTTAAAATTATATCTTACAGCTTATTTATACACGCTTGGGCAGTTTGTCTACCCCAAGTATCGGCTTGTAGAAAGTCGTCTAAATTAACAGTTTTTTGGCCTTTGTAACAGTTTAAAACGGTTTCATTGATTTGGGTGATCTGAGTGAATGAAATTTGTTGATTTAAAAAAGCGTCAACACTCACTTCATTGGCCCCATTGAGAACAGCGGGGTAGTCTGGACCTGCTGTGAGACTGTTCATCGCCAGTTGCGTGGCTGGAAAACGCTCAGTATCTGGAGCAAAAAATTCAAGTTTTGATAATGTAGAAAAATTAAGAAATTCAACAGCCTGCTCAATTCTATTAGGATAAGACAGAGCATAAGCAATGGGGCCTTTCATATCGGGTTTACTCAATTGTGCTAAAATAGAACCGTCAATGTATTCAACCATAGAGTGAACAATAGACTGCGGATGGATAACAATATCCAACTTATCTGCGGGAATATTAAACAGCCAATATGCTTCGATGGCTTCAAGGCCTTTGTTCATCATAGTAGCAGAATCAATTGTAATTTTATTACCCATAGACCAATTGGGATGCTTTAAGGCTTCTTCTAAGGTGATGGTATTTAAATCTTTATCTTTTTGTAAAAAGAAAGGGCCACCTGAGGCAGTTAAAATCATTCTATGGATATTGCCATGAGATGGGTCTTTCTTGTTTTCTAGACATTGAAAAATAGCACTGTGTTCACTGTCAACAGGCAAGATAGTACTTTTGGGATGTTCTTTTAGAACTTGATTAACATACGCTCCAGCAACGACTAAAGATTCTTTGTTGGCCAAAGCAACCGTTTTATCAGCTCTAATCGCAGCAATGGTTGGCTTGAGACCCGCTGCCCCAACAATAGCAGAAATAACATAATCTGCTTGGTCGATTGCAGCTACTGCGCATGCACCTTCTTCACCGTACATAAACTCTGTATGTTCTAAGTTTGCACAACGCTCTTTTAGAACTTTACAGTCAGATTCCTGAACACAAGAAACCAATAGGGGTTGGTATTTAAGGCACTGCTGACTTAAAAGATCAATATTACGGCCTCCTGCTAAGGCCACTACTTTAAATTGCTGTGGATTCTGATCAATTAAGTCTAGGCTGGATAAGCCAACAGAGCCGGTTGAACCTAAAATAGAAATAGACTTCATGCTTGTACCTCGGTTGTTTTGTGGGCTTTGCTATCGCCAAATCGCCGCTCTCTTTGATTAAATACAGTTATGGCTTTTTTCAGTTCTTCAACAGAGAAGTCCGGCCAGAGTGTGGGTGTAAAATAATACTCGCTGTATGTGCTTTGCCAAGGTAAAAAATTTGAGCTCCTGTACTCACCGCTCGTTCTGATAATAAGGTCGGGGTCAGGTATATTGTGAGTATCAAGATAGCTTGCAATACGTTTTGGGTTAATGTCGTTGAGAGTGATTTTTTTATCAAGCAGGTCTTTTCCAAGTTTTTGAACTGCACGCGTGATTTCTTCTCTGCCGCCATAGCTTAAGGCCAAAGTTAAAGTCATTTTTATGTCTTTATTGTTTTCTTGAGTTTTTTGTTTGGTTTTTTCAACGAGAGTTTGAACTTTTTTGGGTAAAAACTGATGATCACCAATGGTATTAAAAGTAATATCATTGTCTATCATTTTTTCTAGCTTACTGTTAAGAAACTGCTCTAATAAGTTCATTAGGCCACTTACCTCTTGCGGTGAGCGCTGCCAATTTTGTTGTGAAAAGGCATACAAGGTTAGGTAAGGAATCTTAAATGACCTACAAGCTTCAATAATCGATTCAGTTGTGCTTACCCCTTTGCGGTGACCAAAGATTCTGGGTAAGCTTCTTTTTTTAGCCCACCGGCCGTTGCCATCCATAATAATAGCCAAATGTTGAATGTTCTGTGTATCCAGTGTTTTTGTAGAGTTGGGTAAAGAACTTTTTTTAAATGGCCACATGAGGCAGTACGATCACAAGCTATATAGCTAAAATCTCTTTTGATTTAAGCTCAGCCAAGGCATCAATTTTTTTGATATTTGAATCGGTCTTTTCCTGAATATCGGCTTGAAAACGTTTATGTTCGTCTTCTGAAATTTCTTTATCTTTTTCTGCTTTTTTCAGTTCATCCATACCATTGCGACGAATATTGCGGATGGCAATTTTCGCGTCTTCAGCATGTTTGCCTACGAGCTTTACAAACTCCTTACGGCGTTCCTCAGTTAATGCAGGAATAGGAATGCGTATAATTTTACCATCGTTTTGGGGGGTAAAGCCCAAGTTAGATGATTGAATAGACTTCTCTATCATATCCAATGCACTTTGATCCCAGGGTTGAACTACAAGTGTTTTTGCGTCTGGAGTTGAAACTGTTGCCATTTGTGCAATGGGTGTAGGTGTGCCATAATAATCTACTTTAATAATATCAAGCATGCTGGGGTTGGCGCGACCTGTTCTGACTTTACTCAAATCGCTTTCAAATGCAGCTATGGCTTTTTCCCATTTTTCATTCAGTTCTTGTAGTAAGCTTTCCATAAAGTGGTCTCCTTCAATAATTATCTGTGACTCTAGGCATTGGATACAGTGGTACCAATATCTTCACCAGCAATAGCTTTAAGTATATTGCCTTCTTTCATCATGTTAAATACAATGATAGGCATCTTATTGTCCATACACAGTGAAGTCGCGGTAGAGTCCATGACTTTTAAACCTTTCTGTAAAACCTCAAGATAGCTTAAGGTGTCAAATTTTTCAGCATCGTTGTGCTTTAAAGGATCTTTATCAAATACACCATCTACGCGCGTCGCTTTTAAAATGACATCAGCGTTGATTTCCATGGCTCGTAAAGATGCTGTAGTATCCGTTGTAAAAAATGGACTGCCGATACCGGCAGCAAAAATAACCACACGGCCTTTTTCTAAATGTCTTGTAGCACGCCGCCTGATATAGGGCTCAGCAATTTGCTGCATGGAGATAGCGCTTAAGACTCTTGTTTTAACATTTTGTGCTTCTAAAGCATCTTGCAAGGCAAGGGCATTAATAGTTGTTGCCAGCATGCCCATATAGTCGGCTGAGGCTCTATCCATACCTTTGGATGCACCAGCAACGCCTCTAAAAATATTTCCGCCACCAATGACTATAGCAAGTTCAACGCCTGTTGACATGACCTCTTTTAACTCTAACGATAAACGAGACAAAATACTGGGGCTGATACCGTAGCCATTGTCATCACATAGGGCTTCGCCACTTAATTTTAATAAGACTCTTTTGTATTGATGATTCATTGGCATTTAGACTACGTGGGCAAAAACAATTGGTCAATACAAGAACAAGAATCAATAACTATTTTCAACAAAGGGGGGACCTGTCCCCCCTTCTTTGGGGGCTCTGCATAAACAACAGTAGTTCCTGCGTCACAACTGTTGCTAAAAAACGCGGTTTTCACCAAATTCATCCCACCCTGGGAAAATTCGGTATAAAACCTCTTTTCCATTATGCTAATACCACATTGCATTGTTTGTTTTGTGAGGTCCACCTAAAATAAATCAATTAAGATTCTTGTTCTTCTTCGGTATTCTCTTTTGCAGTTTCTCCTAAAACATAGCGAGAGAAACGGGCAATCGTAATGTTTTCACCCATTTTAGCAATTGATTCTTGCAACAAGTCATTGATAGTCACATCAGGATTCTTAACAAAGCTTTGCTCTAAAAGACAGGTTTCAGCAAAAAATTTGTCCATACGACCAGAGATGATTTTTTCAATAAACTGTTCTGGTTTGCCAGACTCTTTGGCTTGCGTGGTCAGAACTTCTTTTTCACGTTCAATAAGCTCTGCAGGAACTTCTTCACGTTTAACATGTAAAGGCGCTGCAGCAGCAATGTGCATGGCCACGTCTCTACATAAAACTTGAAAGTCTTCGTTTCTAGCAACAAAGTCTGTTTCACAGTTAACTTCAACCATAACACCAATTTTACCTTCACCATGAATGTATGATGTTATATTGCCTTCTTTAGCAATACGACTCGCTTTTTTAGCAGCCTTTGCTAGACCTTTTTTACGTAAAAAATCAACCGCTTTATCAATTGAACCATTGGATTCAGTTAAAGCAGTTTTACAGTCAGCAATACCAGCACCGGTCATTTCTCTAAGATTTTTGATTTGTTCCATGTTTAGGGCCATAGTTTTATTCTCCATCTTTCTTAGTTGCTTTTTTAGCAGTAGTTTTTTTAGTTGTTTTTTTAGCAGCAGCCTTTTTAGCAGGTTCTTTTTTATCTTCTGTTGAAGCTGCCTTTGCACTTACTTTTGCAGGAGCGACTTCTTTTTTAGAGCTTGCTTTAGAGGTATCTTCTTTGGCGGTAGCCTTGACTTCTTTTTTGTCAACAGCATCAGCTTTTACCTCTTTTGCGGGCTTAACCGCGGCCTTGCTTGACGTTTCAACAGACTTTTCCTTTTTAGCTGTTGATGATTGAATGTTTTTCTCAAGGTTTTTACCACCTTCTAGACATGCGTTGGCAGCGTCTTCTAGAAAGATACGAATTGATTTTAATGCATCATCGTTAGAAGGTACAACATAGTCAATCCCCACTGGATCACAGTTGGTATCAGTAATGGCTATGACCGGAATATTGAGATTATTGGCTTCTTTAATGGCGATGTGTTCTTTTTTTGGGTCAACAACAAACATCAAGCCAGGGATTTTTTTCATTTCGCGAATACCGCTTAAGCTTTTCTCAAGCTTTTGATATTCCTTGTCTAAGTCAACATGCTCTTTTTTGGTTAACAGTTCACCTGCTTTGGAGGACTTAATTTCTTGAATTTCGTCCATACGTTTAATTCTGGTTTTGATGGTTTCAAAGTTAGTGAGCATGCCTCCTAACCATCTACGATTAACAAAGTATTGGCCAGCTCGTGTCGCTTCTTCTTGAATGATTTCTTGTGCCTGAGGTTTTGTACCTACAAAAATAACATCTTTACCTGTAGCAACAGTATCTAAGATTGCTTTACGCGCATGTTTCCATTGTGCAGCTGTTTTTTCTAAATTGATAATATAAATGCCATTGCGTGCTCCAAAAATATACTCTTTCATTTTTGGGTTCCAACGACGGGTTTGGTGGCCATAATGCGCACCTGCCTCTAAGAGGGCTTTAATGGATAAAGACATATCACTTCCTTTGTTTTAGGTTAATCCTCCACCATTTTAATAATATGTTTTTTTTACATATTTGACCGTAAAACCTTCTTTAAAAAGGCACCTAAGGCCTGAGCATTATCTTACTCAACAATGACTCGCAAATGGTGTGTGTCATTAATAATGTGCGGACATATATTGAAAGAGTGACGCTTTGTCAAGTGCCAACCTTAGATTTGAGAGAAATGGCTAATTTTAATTGTGAACATTTGATCGGTATTCTTACTTGAGACTTCACCAATAGCAGTTTGAACTGAATGTATGCGAACGTGCTTACTTTTTGCAAAAAAGTTGCTGATCAATGCGGCTTCCAATGCTCTTAGACCGTGCTGTGAATCATAGGTTTTTTCGAGCCAGCGTTTAATGGACTGTGGCTTATTTTGATAGCTAACATCAACAGCAAAGTTCTGTTGAGAAGGGAGTGTATCAATAATTTGATTGAGAACGTTTATACCGGATGAAGATAAGCTAGGTTTTGAACCGGAAAACAATTGTTGACGAGTTAAATTGATCCCAACAAAATCATCTTTTAGCATCAGCATTCTATTGGGCAAGGTTTTAACCAATTCATCATAGATTTTGAGGTAGATTTGTTTACTGGCTTGCTTTTTCTTTTGCTCGTCCAAACTTAGATTTTTTTGATTGAATTGATTTTCTGTTAGCTGTTGATTTTTAAGCACCAATTGTTGGTTTAAGGTTGAAAGGTCTTGGTTGCGCAACTCAAGGTCAGAGACTTCTTGTCTTAAGCGATTATTTTCTTGTTGGAGTTGCTCTGCATTTTTAGCGCGCTCTTGGTAGTCAGCAATGCTGGCATCATGTTGGCTTTTGAGCATGCAGGAAGAAAGCGAGGCACTAATTAAAGCAAGAAACAAAAAATATTTCATAAGCTAAGCCTGCCGTAAACTTTGATAATAATCAATGAAAAATGGCTTCTCCATTCAATAAAGTGTGTTACACTTAAATTTATGTCAGATTTTTTTTCTGAAGCCACGGCCAGCTTTTTAGGACCCATCAAAGACTTTTTAGAAGACCCTGATATTGCTGAGATTATGGTCAATGGGCCAGAGCAAATTTTTATTGAACAGCATGGAAAAGTGATTAAAACTAAGGCACAGTTTAAGGATGTAGATGAATTGATGGCGGCTATTCGTAGAATAGGTCAGATGGTGGGTAAAATCATCAATGATCAGAACCCCATCATGGATGCCCGGCTAGAAGATGGTTCGCGTGTGCATGTTGTTCTGGCACCCAGTGCCAGAACCGGACCCTATTTGACCATTAGAAAGTTTCAGGAAGAAAAAATGAGCTTGCGTCAGTTGGTGGAAAACGGGGCTTTAAATGTCAATATGGCAAAATTTTTAAACTTGGTTGTGCAAATGGCCAAGAACATTGTGGTGTCCGGTGGAACCTCATCCGGTAAAACAACCTTGCTTAATGTAGTGTCGTCTTTAATTCCACCGCAAGATAGGATTGTTGTTATTGAGGACGCTTCAGAGCTGCAGCTTAGGCAGGAGCATGTTGTGTCTTTGGAGACAAAAGCAGCAGACAGTCAAGGAGAAGGTGCCGTGAGTATGCGGGATTTGGTTAAAGCATCGTTGCGCATGCGGCCGGATAGGATTGTTGTTGGAGAGGTTAGAGGCCCAGAAGGGATGGATTTGATTCAGGCCATGAATACTGGGCATGGTGGTTCCATGGCAACCATTCATGCCAATTCACCCTGGGGGGCAGTTGGTCGTTTGGAAACCCTGGCCATGATGTCTGATGTAAAAATGCCCATGCCGGCAATACGTGGACAGATTTGTTCGGCCCTGGATATTATTATACAGACCAGTCGCTTGCAGGATGGACAAAGGAAAATTGTTAGTATTACGGAAGTTCTAGGCATGGATGCCAATGGCAATGCCCAACTGGCAGAAATTTTTAGTTTAAAAGCAAAAAACAAAAACAAATCAGCAAAACAACAAAAATCAGCCACAGTTGAATACACTCATGTTGCCAGTGGTGCTTTACCTAGTTTTTATGATCGAGCAATTGAGCTGGGTTATGATATTGATAAAAAAATGTTTTCCTAAAAAAAATAAATTAACACAGAATCAAACGATAAACCTTTAAGACTGAAGCACAATCAAGCCTTGAGTTTATCCGGCAATGTGATAGAGTTTCCTGGCTTTCTTTGGGGCGATGGTAACGAGTTGGCACAGAAGTTAAACTTTATTTTTTAGGAAAACATTTATTATGAAAGTGATACAACGTACCTTACGATGGACAACAAAAAGCTTAGCATTTTTACTTAGCGGACTTTTGCTGATGAATTGTTTGAATGAAAACCCAGCAAGATTTGGCTTTTTGAGTCGTACGGGTGTTTCTGAGGCGGACCTAAGCGATGAAGTAGAAAACCCAGATGGTAGTGTTACTATTGTGGACACCTGGCAAAATCTGCAAAGTATTGCTAAAAAAGCTACGATTCTAATTAGTGTTGATGCTTCTGGATCATTGAATGATGAAATTACCTTCTTAGCGGATAAGGGTATTAAGGCTTTGGTTGAACGTTTTGCCAGTGAGTTTGAAACTTATTTTGCAGTTACCGGTGGGTTTACCAATCATGAGCCCTACTCAGGATACAATAACGGCACTCAAACCATCAACAACAGTGTCACTTTATCCAATGGCATGGTGGTTAATGATCCAGCGGGTAAAATATGGCCCCCCAATAATTTGGATCAAGCCTGTGTTTCAGTCAATGATTATAGCTCCACTCAAGAAGTGGTCAATGCGGTTAAAGCAAATTTTGCTTTGAGACCGGCCAATGATAGTTTTACACAAAAAGTAGGTGCAGGTGAGGCCATGGTAAATTCCGTCAAAACTTTATTTACCACGCCATCTTTAATCAACCCAATTGTTAATGGGGGGAAATGTTTTGCCAATGATCATACGATTATTGTGGTCAGTATGTCAGATGAAACCGACTATACGCTATGTCCTAAAGACTTCAGCTTAGCACAAAATAACAATGACCCTGCTGCAATCAGCAATCCTAACACAAGATATACCTGGGAATATTGGAGTTTAGATGAAGTGACCAGCAGCTTCAATTTTGATGCGGACTGTGGTTCGGATACCTCTCGTGAATATGCTGGCGATACTGTGGGAGCCATGTTGTTTTCAACGTATAATAGTACGAATGATATCTGGGAAATGAACGATACCATTGACTCCGTAGAGGCAGATTTAAGAAATTATGCTGGAACATTGCCTTTTTTCTGGGCAACGGTGGGATATGATCAGTCGGGTTACGCCCAATCAACTTATGAATCACCTGCTTATGCAGAGTTAGCTTTATCGGAGCGGTTTTCTGACAGCGGCGCCTATCATATACCTATGGAGTATGCGACAGACTTTAATGAGACTGCATTCTCTTCTGCATTCAACAACTTAGCAGAGCAGTTGAAAGCAGATGCTTCTTATCTTAATATTTTTGATACACAGGCTAGGTGTCCAGGGACAACGGAAGTAAGAATAGATGGGCAAGTTTTGGACCCTTCTCAATATATAGAGTTATCATTGACTAGAGTATCCATTAAATCACCTTACAATCAGGGTACGGAAGTTAAAATTGAATATCAACTGGATACAGGTTCAGGAGACTGTTAGGACATTCTGAGACAAGGTTTTAGCAAAACTTAGAGGCTTTTTGTCTTAGTCTTGCGTGTCCATGTATCTTGTTTGTTGCTGGACTAAGTTGTTTTTAATCGAGGGCTTAATTACATATATACTATGGGTTAGCTTTGCAAATAGGCTTAAAAGGCTGTATTTTAGTTAAATGGCTCACTCCAAGCTGTATGTGGCATGTTAATCATTCAGGGTAGAGCTAGACCTTTTTATCAATTTTTTCTTAAAAAGTTTTTCATAAAGCTTTATTAAAACAGCTTAAAAGTTGCGCAAAAAGCTGCGACATTTCAAAATAGTGCTTTATTTTTGCTCAATAACGGTGTAAAATTAAAGTCACTTCTAGTAATTTCATAGGTTTAGGGGTTGGCTTGTTTTTTGCTGAATGTTAGGTAAACAACCAAAGTGCTGTTTTTTTGCCCAAATGCGGCACAAGTAGTTCAAATTATATAAGATGAAGTTGAAATATATTTTATTTTATTGAGGAGAATCATAGATGAGTATTAAGAAACGAATAGGAATGCTGGCCTTGGCAATAATACTGAGTACCAGTTTGTACAATTGTGAGATTTTGAATGAAAATCCATCACCTTTTGGTCTTTTGACTAGGAGTGGAATTGTTGAGGCGGACCTTACGGACACAGAAGACCTGGGTAATGGCCAAACACAAATCACAGATACTTGGACCAATACTCAAATAGATCAAAGTTCAGCAGTGATTGCCTTCGTGTTAGATGGCTCTGGTTCATTTGATGAGGAAAGGGAAACGTTGGTATCAGAAGGTATCCCCAAGGTTGTTGAGTACTTTGATAGTCAAGATACAGATGTTTGTTTTATGGTTTTAGGGGGATACGTTGATGATCAAAATAACCCTAACTTTGTTATTCCGGCAAACCAATCTCGGGTTCAATTGGCCAATGGTTTGATTTTAGATAACCCTGCTGGGGTTCCTGTTTCATCGGATAACAGTATGGATAATAAATGTGTATGTACCAATGAGTATACGTCAGTTACAGCACTTAAAAACCAAGTCAAAGCCAATGCTGAGCAATTGGGGACTCAGGTTACCGGTAATGGTGAAGCCTTAATTGAATCAGCCGCAGCACTTTTAGCGAAACCTGAAATTTTAAGCCCGTTAATGAATGCTGGAGAATGTATGCAGCCGGAGCAGCAAATTTACTTTGTTTTAGCTGGAGATGAAACATCGCCGGTGATGGGACCTAAAGACATTCCACAAGATATTAACAATGATGGTCATAATGAATTGTTTACCAGTGATGATCCGCTATACTCTGGCTTTAATGTCCATACCGAAGCCTCAGGGGACACACGTGCAGCAATGACCTATGCAGATTGGAACTCTGTTAATAACAAATGGAATGTTACCAGAACCTTTGACCAGCATGAAAACTTCTTTAGAAACTTCTTTGGTGCATTACCAGGTGGTTTTATATCTGTAGGCTTTAAGGATGAAGTGGCAAGGCAAGGTGAAAGTGGCCATACCACAGTGGCATTTGCAGAAATGGAAATGGTTCAGCGATTTCATTCAAATCTTGAAGAGTTTCAAGTACCGATTGAACATTTGTTAAATAATAATATTCCAGAATTTGTTAATGAATTTGATGCATTGGCACAAAGCCTAAGCACAGTTGCCCAGTATCAGCAAACCTTTGATACGCAAGCCAGATGCACGGGCAGTTTGCAAGTGAGTGGTGATGGGCAAGTCATTGATCCAGGCAATATTGTTGAGGTTAGCAATACTCGTTTTACCATCATGTCTCCCTTTAACCAGGTGACTAATGTACAAGCTGTTTATATTTTAGACGAGGGTAACTGCGTATAAGTCAAGTTCTAAAATATAGATTATTGAATCTCCCATAAAAGCCAGACCAAAGTCTGGCTTTTTTAATATTTAGATCATAGTAGGCTCATTTTTATATAGGGTATTTCCTTTGTTTGCTGAGTTTGTAACTTGAGTTATTGATTGAGACATTGTAGAACTATCAACCATGTACAGAAACAATGCCTTTGTTCAATTTTTAAACCGATATTTTTCTTGGTTGAGTATCCCTTATTTACCCATTATTTTGGCGGCACTCCCAGTTTTAGGCTTGATTTTGGAGTCTATGGGGTATCCCCAACACTACTATATGTTTGATCCAAGCTTGATTAAAATGGGTGAGTACTGGCGTTTATTGGCTTTACCCTCAAGCATGCAAAGTTTACTTTGGTTAATCTTTTATGTTCTGTATGTTTATTATATTGTTGATGCTTTAGAAAGTGCTTGGGGTGAAAACACCTTAAGTTTATTTGTGGTGATGAGTTACCTTGCTGGGGTTTTCGCTGGCTTTATATTTAATCAATACATTCCTATTTGGTACTATGTTACTCTCAATGTGTCTTTGGCTTTTGGAACACTGTTTCCCGACATTGAGTTTTATTTGTATTTTATTTTGCGTGTTAAAGCAAAGTGGTTGGCTATTTTGGCTGGAGTATTTTTACTGTGGCAAATGATCACCGGCTCTACAACGACCAAACTCATCTTATTGATAGTTATTTTACCCTATATTTTATTTTTGGGTAGTGACTTGATCAAACATCAGTGGCAGGCCTTTTTACAAAGACAGCGGCAGAAAAAATTTTTTGATGATCAAGCTTAATGAATAACAGATAGCTACGCATTTTTTGCGGTTTCAGAAAAAAATGTAAAAAGCTAACTATCCAAATGCTTGAAATTACTTAAAAATCTGGGTATTTTTTTAGGCACAAAACATGCTTAATATACAGTGTATGTTGAGTAAATTATTTAGATTCATTGGGTTTGTACTAGTATTACAGACACAGGGACTGTTTGCAGCACATATTTCCTATTTTAATGTTTCTCCAGAGTTGGCAATAGCCAAGGTTTCTTTTCCAGATCAACAATATTGGGCGCAAAAACTGCCAGTTCGGGGTTGGTTGGAAGATTTTGTCATTATTGAGTGGAATCAAGACTCACAACGCGTGTGTAAATCTTTAAACCTTAACGTTAAAAGCTTTTCAGGTATGGGAAGGTTTTGGTTAATCAGTCATTTACATGAGCATGATACAGATTATCTACGCAATCATTTTGAAATAATAGCACAAGCCAGTGATAGTTTATTGTTAAAAGCGAGCAAAGAGCAGGCCTTTACTTTAGTGGATAAGGGGTATCACATTGAAGAGTTAAATCAAGACCTTGAAATGCCCATTGTCAGTGATGCATTGTTCAATACCCAGGTCATGACCAACGATCTCCAAATTGAATCGATGGTAGCACAAGTGGATGTGAATGCTATTGACCAGACAGTAGAAGACCTGGTCAACTTTGGTACCAGAAAGGCCAATACTCAAGGCGGACTTGATGCTCAAGAATGGGTAAGGGGACAGTTTTCGGCTCTAGGGATCAGCGATGTTTCTTTACATCCTGTGAATAATCAACCGACACATCATGATAATGTGATTGCTGTGTATCCAGGAGTCAGTGAGCCAGATCAGATCATTGTGCTTGGTGGTCACTATGACTCAATATTGAATGGTTTTGGCGGGAATACCTTTGCTCCAGGGGCTGATGATAATGCTTCAGGCACAGCGGGTGTTTTAGAAGCAGCAAGAATTTTGTCACAGTATGACTTTGAAAAAACCATTGTTTTTGCAGCATTTGCATCAGAAGAATATGGCTTGTTGGGCAGCAAATCTTATGCCGGACATCTCAGTGATGAAAATGAAAATGTGATTGCCATGATCAACTTGGATATGATTGGTCACCTGCAAGCAGGAGATGCCTTTGACTTAGATATTGTCAAAAATGCCGGTAGCCAGACTTTATATAACTTAGCTAAAACCACCATAGAATCCTATGTTCCAAACTTGCCAGTGGTAGAGGGTTCTTTGCCTCCCGGGGCAAGTAGTGATCATAAATCTTTTTGGAATGAAGGTTACCCCGCGGTTTTCTTTTTTGAAGACAGCAATGCTCATTCTAACTTTATTCACTCAACCGGAGATACCATTGGTCAATCTTATAATAACTCTAACTTGGCCAAGGCCATCACACAAGCGACTGTAGCGACCGTAGCAACCATTGCTGTGCCTTATCAAAATAACACACCTACTCCAACGCCCACACCCAATCCAACAACAACACCCTCACCAGAAGATAACCCTACTTATAATGATACCCCAGGTATACAATCAAATTTAGCTATGGCTAACTGCCAACAACAAAGCACGAGTCAAGGCTTGACTTTGTTACTGATGCTGTGCGCATTGACCGTATTTAACGTTTTTCAAACAAAAAGATCTTAATGATGGATTTTTTTGTTCTGTAAAAATGTTTAGGTAAACAGAGTGTTTTTTATTCTACGTTTCAATACTTAATGCTCTTGAGATACATGTTTTTATCATGTGGTTTAAACCTATTCTTTTAGTATCACTTTTTTAGGGACAATATTTTTTTTTAATGCCTTAGAACTTCACAATAAACTTGGGATGATTTATTGTGGTAAACATGCCAAAAAATAATGAAGTTAAAATAAAAGACTTGTACCAAGCGTGTGATGAAAAAAAACTGGGATTTAAAACTACAGAAGATTTAAAAGATTTAAAAGAGTTTTTAGGACAAAAACGTGCCATTGAAGCGCTCGGTTTTGGTGTGGGGATTCAACGTAAAGGCTTTAACCTTTTTGTTCTGGGCAATGCTGGAACGGGTAGACATTCAGTTGTGAACCGTTACCTGGATAAAGTTTGCAAAGAGCAAGAAACACCCATGGATTGTTGTTATGTTCATAACTTTGATGAGCCAGACCAACCTAAGGCTTTACTGCTTCCACCAGGCTTGGGTAAAAAATTACAAGCGGACATGAATCAAGTGATCAGAGATCTTAAGGTAGGAATCCCAGCTGCTTTTGATGATGAGGCTTACAGACGTAGAAAAATAGATATAGAAGAAATTTTCCGTAAAAAGCGAAGAGATAAATTTAAAGTTTTAGAAGACGATAGTGAAAAGCAAGGCATAGCTTTAATGGAAACACAAACTGGTTTTGTGTTTGCACCTAAAAAAGATAATAAAGTGCTTTCTGCTGAAGAGTTTGAGTCTTTACCCAAAACCCAAAGAAATAAATATGAAAAAGCCATTGAAAAATTACAAAAAAGACTAAAAGAGCTTTTACAAGATTTGCCTAAAGCCAGAAAAGAAATAAGACAAGAGTTAAAAAAATTAAATCAAGATACAGCAGAGTTGGCTGTAGGGTATTTGTTTGAGGATTTAGCAAAAAAATACAAAGAATTTGAACAGGTCACACAATATTTAAAAGACGTCAAAGAAAATATTGTAGAAAATATTGATGACTTTTTGCATAAAGATGTTGAAGCGGGTGAAGAACAGGCTGCCGCTGAAGAAGAAAAACTTTCTTTTAGAATCTATGATGTCAATGTGATTGTGGATCACAGCAAGACCAAGGGTGCGCCGGTAGTTTATGAAAGTCATCCAACCTACCCCAATTTGGTTGGACGGATAGAATTAAAGCCGCAAATGGGAAGCTTTATTACTGATTTTCATTACATTAAAGCAGGCGCCTTGCATAAGGCCAATGGCGGTTATTTGGTTTTAGATGCCCACAAAATTTTGATGCAGCCGCTGGGGTGGGAAAGTTTAAAACGAATTTTACGAACCAAAGAAATTCGCATTGAGTCCCTAAATCAGGTCTATCACATGGCAACAACCGTGACTTTACAACCAGAGACCATTCCCTTATCCATTAAAGTTATTCTTATTGGGGATCGGCAAATGTATTACATGCTCAGTCAGTTAGACCCAGAGTTTAATGAACTGTTTAAAGTGGCGGTTGATTTTGAAGATCAAATTCCAGCCAATACGACCAATATAAGACAGTACAGTCGTTTGCTGGCTACCATGGCACGCAAAGAAAAAATGTTGCCACTTACATCGTGTGCAGTGGCACGGGTGATAGAACAAAGTCATCGCTTGATTGATGATCATCGTAAATTATCAGCCAATATTTTACATGTAGCAGATATTTTAAGAGAAGCAGACTATTGGGCCCGTAAAGATAAAAAGAAAATTATAGACAAAGAAGAGATTCAGCAAGCCATTGATACACAAATTCATAGAGTAGCAAGAATACGGGATAGAATGCAGGAAAGCATTATGGAAGGCACCAAGCTGATTGATACCAAAGGAGCCAAGATTGGTCAGATCAATGGCTTGTCGGTGATGAGTATAGGTCATTTTGCTTTTGGTCAACCCACCAAAATTTCTGTAACCAGCACCATGGGTAAAGGACGGGTTGTTGATATTGAACGTGAAGCAGAGTTGGGTGGTTCTATTCATACCAAAGGCGTCATTATTATTTCACAGTTATTGGCATTTCGTTACAGTCCAGATATGCCCTTGTCCTTGTCTGCCAGCATTGCCTTTGAACAATCTTATGGCATGATTGATGGAGATAGTGCATCAACAGCCGAGTTGTGTGCCTTGATTTCTTCATTGTCAGAAGTTCCCATTAAACAAACTTTTGCGGTTACCGGCTCTATCAATCAAAATGGTGATGTCCAAGCCATTGGTGGTGTGAATGAAAAAATAGAAGGCTTCTTTGATATCTGCCATCAACGTGGGCTTAATGGTGAGCATGCTGTTATCATTCCTGAGTCTAATGTTAAAAACTTAATGTTAAGAAAAGATGTGGTGGACGCCATCAAAAACAAACAGTTTACGATATATGCTGTTAAGCATTTAGATGAAGCCATTGAATTGTTGACCGGTGAAAAGGCTGGAAAAATTAAAAAGGATAAAACCTTCCCAGAGGGTACCGTAAACGAAAAAGTAAGACAGAAGCTGATGGCCTATGCCCAAAAACGTTTTAGTTTAGATAAAGCAAGTGTTCTTGAAAACTAACACACTTAAAAAAATGACAGCAATGAATCAAGGTTAAACATTGTTTTTGCTGTTGAACTATCTTAGACGTCGTGGCTTTTGCTGATACATTCCTTTTCGTTGCTTTTTGTAAGATTCCGGTAAGGGCATCAGCTTACTGTTAATGGTTTTATTTTTACCATTGCGTAAGATATTAAACTTGATGCTGCTATTGACAGGGGTTTCAGAAAGAAGTTTGCTTAAATGTCCGGCGTTTTTTAAGGTTTTGCCATTGTATTTTACAATCACATCTCCAGGTTTAAACCCAGCTTTTGCAGCAGGACCATCTTCAAATAATGCCCTTACAATCACACCTGAAGATTTATCCAGTTTTAAAGCTTTTGCAATATCTGCTGTAATGTCTTGATAGTGAAGTCCTAACCAACCACGCTCAACTTTACCCCGTTTTATGAGTTGATCCATAACATATTTAGCCATATTAATTGGGATAGCAAAGCCTATACCTTGGTAACCGCCACTTTTGGAGTAAATGGCAGTGTTGATACCTATGAGCTCACCTTTAAGGTTAAGCAAAGCACCACCAGAGTTTCCAGGATTAATGGCAGCATCAGTTTGAATAAAGTCTTCATAGTCAACAATGCCTACATTGGCTCTACCCTTGGCACTCACAATTCCCATAGTGACGGTTCCACCTAAACCAAAAGGACTCCCTATTGCCAAAACAGTTTCTGCTAAACGTAAATTATCTGAATTGCCCAAAGGCAAAGGTTTAAATGTTGTGGGCAGTTTTATTTTGATCAAGGCAAGGTCAGTGTGTGGGTCGGTCCCGACTACACTGGCTGTATGTTCGGATTGATCAGTCAGGCGTACAGTGATTTCATCAGCATTGGCTACCACATGGTTGTTGGTTAAAATATGACCTTCAGCACTAACAATAACACCAGAGCCCAAACTTTGTTGTCTGCGTTCTTGAGGAACTCCAAAAGGGTTTTGGCCGCGACCAAAGAAGTGTTCAAAAAAAGGATCATTAAAAAAGGGTGATCGATTTCGATAACGAACTATTTTTGTAGAGGCAATATTAACAATACTGTTAACACTATTTTCTGCAATTTCAGAAAATAGGTTGGGTTTGGTTGCAATGTACTGTGATAACAAAGGGTTTATTTGAGTTTGTTGAGGTACAGGTTCCCCTAAGGCTTGATCACTGGTTTTTGAGTGAAGGTAAGTTTGATGAGCAAAAAGGGTGATGATAATAGTTGAGATAATCAATAGAACGTTTTTCATATTTGTACTCCTACATAGACAAAAACCAATATGTCTTGCTTGATTGAGACGACTATAATAAACAGCCCTCTGAGGATGTCAACCAAGCCTTTTTAAATAAAAACGTATTATGAACGCAGATCAATATTTTTATGACAAAGAATCGCTTACTGTTGCAAACACAGTGGAAGTTTTGCTGGGTGGAGAAGAAATCTTTCCCAAGCTATTTGAACTGCTTAAAAATGCAAGGCAAAGTGTTTGTTTACAGATTTATGAATTTCATGATGATGATGTGGGTCACCAAGTTGCCCAAGAGCTTATTGCCGCGGCAAAAAGAGGCTGCGATGTTAAAGTGATTTATGATTATTGGGGGTCAATTTTAAGTCGAAAAAGCTTTTTTAATAAAATGGAGAATGCGGGTATAGACGTAAAATGTTACCACTCTTTTTTATCCAAAGATGTGGGAAAAAAGTTTTTTAAACGCAACCACCGTAAAACTTTAGTTGTTGATGGCTCTCACGCGATGTTGGGGGGATTTAATATTGGCGATGCCTACGTAAAGTCATGGCAAGATCAGGGTATTCATGACTTTAGTTTGATCATGCATGGTGAAGTATGTAAGCAAGTTTATCATTATTTTGATCAAGTTTGGAAAACTAAAACTTTTACTTCAAAATTTAAACATTGGGTCAGTAAAAAAAAGTACAAAAAAAATGGTTTGTTCAAAAGTAAAAAACTTGTAAAGGTTTTAGGCAATCATCATATTTATCAGCGTTGGCGTATACGTAGAGATTTTTTACATGCCTTTAAACAAGCTAAAAAAAGTATTTGGATTATTAACCCTTATTTTATTCCAGATAAGGCCATTATAAAAAATTTAATTAAAGCGGTTGATAGAGGCGTTGCTGTAAAAATTATTGTACCTGAAAGAAGTGATGTTAGGTTTGTTGATTATGCTTCAAAAGTTGTTTTGTATCGGTTGATAGAGAAAGGTGTAGAGGTTTATCATTGGCCAGGCTTTTCTCACGGCAAGGCCATATGTGTAGACCAACTATGGTTATCTTTAGGAAGCTATAATTTTGATTACAGAAGCCTTTTACACAATTTAGAGTTGGTTGCACATACCGTTGATGAAGAGTGTGTGAAGAAGTTTGTTACCTTCTATCAAAATGCAATTGATCAACATTGCAAACAACAAAGTGATGCAATATGGAAAAATTTATCACTGATTGAAAAATTTTTCAGCATTGTGTTTTACCGTTTTAGGGCATTTTTATAAGCCAAAACTAAGATCTAAGCTGCCATCAGTATTTAGACGAGTAAAGTAGTTAACTTTTTCATGGTTGTAATGCGTAAACATGCCACCTACAATCACCTTACCATTGGATTGTTGAGCTAGAGAATAGACAATAATTCGACCATCGGTTGTTTCAGGGAAGTCAGAAGGGTTGCCTGAAGAGTCAAAGTCTTCTGCTGGGCTATGAAATCCTAAATTATTGTGTGAGAAAAAGTTAGGGTCTAAATTTCCGTTAATATCCATCTTAGCAATCCCATCAACCTCTATACCATAAAGTTCTGTTCCCCCTGCAATCCAAAGACTCTGCTCATTACTGTCATACATGAGGTCATACAGTGCATAAATTTGTCCATCATAAGACCGTTTAAAACTCTCATTAAAAGAGCCATCGTTTTTGATTAAACCAATGCCATCCATCAATGTCTGATTGTAGATGTAAGTAGCGTCTTCGTACCATGTGACCGCACCTGCAGCAGCAATGTTTTTGCATCCTGGGTTGCCTTCAAATCCAATTGGATTAGAAGCGCTACAAGGGAGTTCTTCAATGGCAAAAACAGGGTTGATCAGTGAAGACCTATATGTAGAATGTCCAGGTGTATCTCCATTAAAAAATGAGGTGTCTAATCCACCATCTGGATTAAGTTTGGTTAAATTGCTTAAGGCAACAGTATTATAGTGAGTGCCGCCGTGGCCTACTAAAATACTATCATCATCTTGAACGCGAATAGCCATAACAGCGCCATCAAAGCCAACTTGACCACTGTTAAAGCTGCTATCAATACTTCCATCTGAGTGTAATCGTGCTAAGCCACCTTGGCTGTAGCCATCGTAGTTTGAAAATCGCCCACCCACTAAAATTTTGCTGCCTTGCAAGGCAACTTTTATAAAATAGCTATCGGTGTTCGGGGTATTATGAAAATTTTGGTCTAAAGTACAGTCTGGCTTAAGCTTAGCGATGCGTCTTGCTGGCTGATTGCCATAGCTCATGAATAAGCCAACAACAATCATGCTTTGATCGGGAAGTAAGGCAACATCCATCACAGTATTATCAAACTTAGAGTATTGACAGCTTTCATCCAATGATCCATCAGCATTAAGGCGTAAGAAACGACCAACGTCTAAAGGGCCATATTCAGTAAAGCTACCACCGACAATGATTTTATCATCACTTCTAACTGAAACATGTTTAACTTGCTGATTGAAGTGGTACGTTCGATTGACTGTCGACTGTTCACTACTGTCTAAGGAGGCGTTGATTTTTCCACCACAGGAAGTGAGTAAAAAAGATGTTAGCGCTATAATGCTAGGTGTGCTTAAAAAATACTGTTTTATATTCATGCTCTTTTAGTGAGCAATTTTTAGGCCACCTCAGTTAAATTGTAAGCTACTGATATTTAAATGTTTATTGTGAGTCGTTTAAAATTTAAGCATGCAAAAAAATCATATTATGCAAATATTGCGTAGTTTAGGCAATAAGTTGAAGAATAAATGTCCAATGTTTTGGGCTTACCGGCTGCACCGATAAACGCTGGCCTTTTTGTAAAAGAGGCATATCTGCGAGCTCAGCGTGCTTTTTGAGCTCATCTAATCCTATGGCTTGTTTGAGTTCCCGTTCAAGTTGAATGTCCACACAAAACCATCTTGGCTTTTCAGGGCTGGCTTTAGGGTCATAATATTTACTTTTTTCATCAAATTGGCTGGGGTCAGGATGGGACTCTTTAACCACCTTGGCTATAGCTACAATACTGGGCGGTTTAATCCTTGAATGATAAAAGAAGACTTTGTCACCGAGTTTCATTTCATCACGCATGATGTTCCGGGCTTGGTAGTTTCTAACGCCATCCCATAATGTTGTTTGCTTAGGAGCATTTTTAAGATCTTCAAGAGAAAAAGCATCGGGCTCGGTTTTCATCAGCCAATAGTTCATAATCCAACTCATTAACGAATTTTAAAGTGATGGTCAAAAGCTGTGTAAAGTATCGTCATAATTTATGGATGATACTTGTTTATTCACCTTGATTAAAAGTCGCGATTCCCTCAGTACCCATAATTTGGCCAGTGGAGGTATCGATGTATATGCCCCGCATAAGACGCATAACCTCAGGGGCATAAGATGGATCATAAATTTCAGCAATAAAATCATCCTCACCATCTTCGTGAACATAGTCGCCATCCAAGTCTGCAAAAGCCCATAATGCATTGGTAGAGGCACTACCATTGTGTTGCGCCGAAGCATTTTTACCTTCATTTTGCAATTGGTTGGCCAAGTTGCCGTCAGTCAAATTTGCATAACCAAAATACATGGGGTTTACAGTTTCTAAGCGATTGTCATTGTTTTCCGCTACGTCAAAACCAAACAAAGCTGGATTGGTTTTATAGTTTCTATACCAACATTTCCCATCGCCATGAATTCTAACAGACGCTACTAAACTATGTTTATCAAAAGAAATTTTACTTTTAATGCCATTTTTAGGAGGAATATAGTAAGGGTCATCATCGTGTATAATAGCTGAAATAAAAGAACCAAACAGCGTAATTTTTTGGCAGCTGTGTTGTTGTCCTCCGTTATATCCAACAATTTCCCATTGTGATCCGTAAATCAATGCTCCATCGTACATCTTTCTGAGCATTACATAGGCTTCACTGGTTTTTGATTTTAAAATATATTTTTTATATGCGGGAATGGCAACGCTAGCAATTAAACCAATAATAGCAATCGCTATGACCAACTCTAAAAGTGTAAAACCAATACGTAAACGTGTTTTTTTGATCATAGAATTAAACAAAGATTATCATAGCTTGGGTAAAATAAAAACGAAATCCTATTTTTAAAGAATTCAGTACCTAAAATTATGAGTTAAACTCAGCAAAACAGAGTGATGAAGAGATCGTAACATTTAAATTTGATAAAGGTTTTTTGTCTTGTAATCAAAAGCTACAAGGGTTATTTTGACGAACCATGAAGACAGAGTCTCAACCCATATTAAGAATCAAAAATCTGAATAAAACCTATGAGGGAGGTTTTAGGGCATTAAAAAATGTTAATCTGGAGTTAAAGCAAGGTGAAATATTGGCTTTATTGGGCCCCAATGGCGCGGGTAAAACAACCTTAATCAGTGCTATTTGCAGTTTAATCAATGTGAGCTCAGGACAAATTACAGTCAATGGTTTGGATATTGTTGAGGACTATAGAAAAGTTAGGCAATTGATAGGTTTGGTCCCGCAAGAAATTACCAGAGACTTGTTTGAAAAAGTAATGGATACCGTGAGTTTTTCAAGAGGTGTATTTGGTTTAAAGCCCAATGATGCTTATATCCAAAAAATTTTAGAAGACTTATCTTTGTGGGATAAACACAATGAAAAGCTTGGGGCTCTTTCCGGGGGAATGAAGCGTCGAGTAATGATTGCTAAAGCTTTAGCGCATGAGCCAAAAATATTATTTTTAGATGAACCCACTGCCGGTGTTGATGTGCAGTTGCGAGAGAGCATGTGGCGTCAGGTCGATGAACTGCGTAAAAATGGCGTTAGCGTTGTTTTGACTACACATTATATTGAAGAAGCAGAGCGTATGGCAGACAGAATTGCTGTGATTAATAAGGGGGAAATTGTGGTCGTTGATGATAAATCAGCATTGATGAACGAGTTGGGTAAAAAAAGTTTAACAGTTTTTCTTAAAACAAAACTGCAAGCAATTCCAAAAGATCTTAACCAATTTGATTTAAGTTTATCTAAAGATGGATCTTCAATAACGTATACCTACGATATGAAACGAAAAAATGTAACCGACTTTTTCAGTGGTTTAGAGGCATGTAAAGTAGGGATTGAAGATATCAAGACCCATGAAACATCTTTAGAAGAAATTTTTGTTAAACTTGTGGAGAAATAATGAATATTCAAGCCATCAAAGCCATTTATAAATTTGAAATGAAAAGAATGTGGCGTACAGCCATGCAAAGCATTGCCTCACCCGTGATTTCTACCGCATTGTATTTTATAGTTTTTGGTTCAGCTATAGGTTCAAGAATGCAAGATATTGATGGTGTGAGTTATGGTTCGTTTATTGTTCCTGGGTTGGTGATGTTATCGGTACTGACCCAAAGCATATCCAATGCATCATTTGGAATTTACTTTCCACGTTTTACCGGGACCATTTATGAAATATTATCTGCACCTGTTTCTTATGTTGAAATCATTATTGGTTATGTTGGCGCAGCTGCAACAAAATCATTGATTATTGGGAGCATTATATTGTTAACATCTGTTTTTTTTGTAGATCTTTACATTAAACATCCACTGATTATGATTTTATTTCTGTGCTTAACTTGTGTCACTTTTAGTATGTTGGGTTTTATTTTAGGATTATGGGCCGATGGGTTTGAAAAACTTAATATTATTCCTGTTTTAATCATTACACCATTAACTTTTTTGGGAGGGAGTTTTTACTCCATTAAGATGCTGCCAGAATTTTGGCAAAAAATATCCATGCTCAACCCCGTGGTGTATTTGATCAATGGTTTTCGTTGGAGTTTCTATGAAAATTCAGACTTTAGCGTTTGGCTAAGTCTAAAAGCGATAGCTGTAATGCTTGTAATCTGTATTTTAGTAATTCGCTGGATTTTTAAAACAGGCTATCGTTTAAAAAGTTAAACTTTATTTAATTTACGCTTTGGTCAAAAACTTGATCAAAACCATTGGTAATTTTTAAATTTTTTGTCCATAAGCTTTCTAAAGCTAAATGGGTTTTAACTCTTTCAATATGAGTGTTGGCAACATCCTGTTCTCTGAGATTAACCAATAAAAAATTACTATCACCGTTTTCCCATCTAACTCGCTCAGCCAAGGCTAGCTTTTCAGCAATAGCGACCTCTTTATTAATGATATTCAGTTGCTCCAAAGCAATATTTTTTGAAACAATCAATTGATCATATTCATTGTAAAGTTTGGTTTTTTCAACAGTATAATTATGATTGAGTTCTCTTAGTTTACTTTTTGCTTGTAAGTACTTTGTATTGTTTCGTCTGTTTTGTAATGGAAAAGAAAATAAAGATGAAACATCAAGTTCTTCAGGTGCAAGAGTTTGCGAACCATCACCCAGATCACGACTATACTTTGCTTTAATTTTTAAGTCAGGCAAGCGCTTGACTTTTAAAAACTGTAAATTTTGATCAATGATTTTTTGTTTAAATTCTATCATGCTGAGTTTTGGAAAACGGTTAAGTATTGTCTCAGAAGCCTTAGGAAAAGTAAGTAAGGATGGATCAATGTTTTTTGGTTTTAATTTGGAGCTATCCACTGTATCTACAGCGGTACCATTTTTATTTCTTAGAAAAAAAGATAAGTAAATCGCTGAATTATCCATCAATTGTTGCGCTAATAAAAGTTTTCGTTCCCTTTCAAAAATATAGCGTTGGTTCTCCTCAAGATAAATTTTTGCGATATCTCCCGCCTTATTTTTTTTGACCAAAGCATCTTGCCTGTTTTTAGCTAAGTTCAAAAGGTTCTGATAAATTTTGTATGTTTGTGCATAGGCTTTCCATTTAAAAAAAGCTTTTGCTGCCATTTCTTGAAAAATAATTTTATTGAGTTGCAATTGTTGATTTTGAATTTTATTTTTATATTGCGCCTCAATGAGCGCAAGACGTCTTGGGTCTTTGATAAAAGATTGTAAAATAGACCACTCTATACCAAAGCTCATCTCACCATCACTGAGGGTTTCTAGGTTGCCTTCGTAACCTGGAAAGTCGCCTGTGCTTTTTCTAAACTTGCCGTATATATCAACACCGGACCAAGGAAGACTTTGCTCAATATAAGTAGAAAAATAGCTGCCATCATAAAAACCTGTTGCCGCATAATTGTTTTCAAAATTTAACTTGGTATCAAATAAGCTTTTGGCAATTTGAATATCTTGTTCACTTTGTTTTAACTTTTCCATTTGTTCTAGCATGGCGGGGTGAAATTGACTTGCAGAATGAAGCACTTGCTCTAAACTAATTTCAGATGCTTGCGCATAAATACTTAATAAATAAAAGCCTATAAGCCACAATGGTTTTTTTTGTTTATTCATTTTTTCTTTTCAAATTTACCACTGGTGAGATCTTTATCAACTGCTAAAGGAAAGCCATTAAAAATTCGCCAAATTTCGTATCCCAGTTTAACTTCATCAAGCGTAATCCAAGCATGAGCTCGTGTTCCTTGTCTTAAAAAACGTTCATCTGGCCATGGCAACTCTTCTGGATCAGGTATTATTGTTACCCTAAACTTACCATTTTTTTCTTGTGAAGAGTCCGTTGACCAGACAATACCAGCAAAAGTTCCTACAGCAAGCGCCGGCCAGCCAGTTGATTGAACTGCAGGCCAACCTTCAAACTGAATTCTTACTTTTCTACCAGGATAGACCAATGGGAAATCATTGCCATCAACAAAAATTTCAACCGCTTGCTTTTCTGACTTTGGAAGGAAGCGTGCAACTTTATCGCCTTTTTTGATGTTCAGGTTGTTGGCTCCGGGGATAACGTAGAGAATTGTTCCATCAGAGGGTGCTCTTACAATTCTGAGCTCTTGACGTGATAGGGAGACTTCAGTTTTTGCTAGTTCTGCCTCATCCTGAGCTAACTGAGACTGTAGCTTTTTATAATTAATTTTTGCATACTCAAAGTCTTTTTGTGAGGCAAGACCTTCTTTATAAAGTTTTTCTTGTCGCAAGTAATTCTTTTTTGCTGTCTCTGAAGCAATTTTTGAGACTTCCATTTTTTTACGTTTAGCAGTGGTTTCTTTTCTCAAGCGATTAATTAATTGAGGATCGTTATCAATAATTTCAACAATGGGGTCGCCTTTTTTAACAATACTTCCATCTTGGACATACCATTTGGAAACGATACCATCGACAAAGCTTTCTAAATTTTGAATTCTACTGTTTGGATCTAAGGCAATTACATGACCATCACCGGCAGTGGTTTGAATCCAAGGAACAAAAAACAACATCAAAATAAAAATTGAAAATAAGCTGATGACACTAATACTAATAACTGAGGCAAATTTAGGTGATTGAATATATGATTTTGTTTTAAAAACATTAGAATGTGTTGTTGTAGGTTTAAAATTGACATTCATTGTTTTATTTCCCACTTAAGTTGAACTTTTTGGTTATAGATTTTTGGGTTATTGAGTTGTTTTCCAAAATGAAGCAGTGTCCATTCGTGGTGATCTTGACTAACATAGTGTAAGACTTTGTCTTGACGTTCTTGGGAAAGCAGTTCAAAAGATTCATTTAAAATTAAAACTTTGGGTTTAAGCAATATAGCGCGTGCAATATCTAAGCGAGGCAGTTGGCTTTTCCATAAAGGTGAACCATTGGGTAGCATGGTGGTGTTAAGCTGTTTATCTAATAGGCTGATGCTTTCTTCAAGTTCAAGCATTTCCAAAATGGCATAAATATCTTGGTCTTTAATGTCAGGTAAACCTAGCGTTAAATTTTCTTTGATACTTCCTTCAATAAAATTAGGATAGCCGCAGTCGTATATATTTAAACGTAAATCTTGGATGGGTATATTATTAGACTTTATATTATTGATGAATAAATGTCCTGAACCGGCAGAGTTTTGTCCAAACAAATGGTCGATGACAATTTCTTTACAAGAGCTTTCATTAACTTGAAAATGTACTTTACTCTTAAAGGGGATATCCATAGATAGCTTAAAAAACTTATTCCGACTTGAAACATAGATATCTTTAATATGAATATCCATCTTTTCAAATGACTTTGCTTTCATGTTTGAATCTTCAATTTCAAAAGCAAAAAGATGTGATATTTTTTCTGAAGCGGCAATCAGATCATAGAACATTTCTAAATATTTAGATGACTTGGCTAAGCTTATAAGAATGCTGGTGACAATAATTTCTGCCGCAACCAACTGACCTAAAGACAATTGGTTTTGATTAACAAGGTATCCACCTAAGCCCAAAAGTAATGAGCTACAGACAGCAAATAAGGTAGAAAGCATAATAATCTGACCAAGAAGGTAGTTAAAGTGTTTCTTTCTTTTTTCAACATATCCGGCAATGTATGTTTCTGATTGTTTTTGTGAAATACTTCGAATTTGAGAGGCAGCTAAAAGCTCATAAGCAAAACCCGATTGTTCGAGCCAACTGATGAATTTGTATTTTGCTTTAGATTCTTCAACGGCAGTTTTTATAGCTTTTTGTCCAAATAAAAACCAGACGCAAAACAAGTAAAAAATCAAGAAAGCATCAAAGGCTAAAAATAGGGGGTGGTAAAAACCGATAAAGACTAGACCAACAAAAAGTTGCAGTAAAAGTGCAAAGCCATCAGTCATCAAAATAGAAATGTTTTTCTGCAAACTAAAAACATCAAAAAAACGATTGATCAATTCAGGAACATTTTTATTCCGAAAAAGTTTGGCTTTGGCCAGATAGATCCGATTGGTTACTTCTGAGCCAAGTTGAGCAAAAACTTTTCTATGAAATAAGTCAATAAGCCATGCTTGGGTAACCTGAAAAAAGGCTGAGCTGATTAAAACAATAAACAATAGTAAGCTTACGATAATTATGGGCTGGCTCAATGAGGTGAAACTTACGCTATTGACCAAAGCTTGAACAGAAAGCGGAATAGCCAAACTTAAAACTGAAACAATAACTCCAAAAAACAGAATATTTAAAACAAAGCCCCTGCTAGACTGTAAAATAAATGTAAACAATTGACCTAAAATTTGAAATGGACTTGGCTTCATAAACTTTTCTTGCAGAGGTTACCTGGTTGTGTTGATAAGTGAAAGTAAATCCGCAACTTTTTTATGCTTTTCTATGGGATGTCTTAAGGGTTTATCATGTTTAACCGTATAGGTGTTTTGGCGACCATGTTTTTTACATGTGACGTAATGATCATTTTTGAGTTCTTTAATAATTTGATGAACGGCACGTTCCGTAATGCCTACAGTAGTAGAAATTTCTTTCATGGTAATATCGTGTTTTTGATTGAGGACGAATAAAATATGAGCATGGTTTGAAAAAAAAGTCCATTGGCTTGCTTTCATAACATCAATGTAGCATTGATTATTCATGAAGTTAAGTTCATGTATTGTTTTTTAAAAAATTATTTTTATGCGTGAGTTATCATTAAAGTCTGATAAAACATGCTGTTAGATAGATGGCTATAAACCTCTACTAAAAAGTAAAAGTATAATCGCAAATACTATAATGTTATTTAGAGAATAAACTATAATGAAGAAAAAGCTTATTGCTTTTGATCTAGGTGGCCATAATTTACGTGCAGCATTGATTGATCAAGAGCTTAATATTCTAGAAAAAAAATCTGAACGAACAGTTTCTGGTCGTAAACTTTCTGATGTTATTGATCAGATAAAAAACCTTTATCAGGCTTTAAGCAAGGATAAGCTTTTACCCATCAGTTTGTCTATCCCAGGCTATGTTAAAAAAGACCAAACCATTGCCTGTGCACCCAATTTTCCACAGTGGATCAATATCAAAATTATAGATCAAATATGCCAAGCAATGAACTTATCTATAGAACAGTGTCATACGCTCAATGATGCCAATGCTGTAATGCTAGCAGAGCAAAAATTAGGCAATGCACAAGGTATCAGTGATTGTTTGTATCTGGGTATAGGTACGGGTATAGGTGGAGCAATTGTATCAGATGGCCAGTTGTTAATGGGCCATGATTCAATGGCAGGAGAGTTGGGCCATATGTCTATTCACATGGATGGCCCACTGTGTGGATGTGGAAATTATGGTTGTATTGAAGCTTATGTTTCAGCGTCGGCATTGGAAGCTAAACACCAAAAGAGTCTAAAAGCCATTGCTGATAGTGCCAGAAAAGGTGAAGAGGCTGCACAAAAGGTTTATCATGATCTGGGAAAACATTTGGGTGTAGCCATAGCCTCATTGGTTAATTTATTTAATCCTCAACGTATATTGCTTGGTGGACGGGTGAGCCGCTCAAAAGATTTATTTGAAAACACACTGAATGAAGAATTAAAAGCCCGCTTAAAAAACCATCCTGGTCGGGATGTAGAAGTTATGCCAGCGCATTTAGGCGATGATGCAGGTATGATAGGTGCAGCTGTTGGGTATTTTTCAAAAATCAAAGGATAAGATCCCATAAAATATTAAAGAATTTCTTGCCAATCGCAGTTTGAGCACATAAAAAAACAGGCATGAATCATCAGTCAGTTAGTCAGTTTTTTGGTGCAGTTGTTTTAAGTTTAGTTGGGATTGTTTTTGCGGGTCAGGTTGAGGTCTTACATTGGTGGACATCAGCCAGTGAGGCAGAATCGGTTAATGTCCTTAAGAACTTACTAGAAAAAGAGGGGCATGCTTGGAAAGATTTTGCTGTTGCTGGCGGTGGCGGTGAAAATGCCATGACCGTATTAAAAAGTAGAGTGGTTTCGGGTAATGCGCCAACGGCTGCGCAAATTAAAGGTCCTGCAATTCAAGAGTGGGCCAGTATGGGAATGAATGCTAACTTGGATGCGGTTGCAAAAGCTGAAAAATGGGACAGCAAAATTTATACACCGCTTATTGATCACCTTAAATACAACAAACACTATGTGGCGGTTCCTGTGAATATTCATAGGGTCAACTGGTTATGGGTAAATCCCAGTGTCTTTAAAAAGGCAAAAGTTAAAGTCCCCACAAGCTGGCAAGAGTTAGAATCTGCTGCACAGGCCTTGCAAGCTTATGCCGTTAAAAATAAACTCAAAAACTTTACACCCATAGCGCATGGCGGACAAAACTGGCAAGATGCCACTGTGTTTGAAGCTATTGTCTTGTCTGAAGGTGGTTCTCAACTATATACCGATGCATTTATAAACTTAAAAAAAGAAGCGCTGACAGGCGCAGCCATGCAAAATGTCTTTAAAAAACTTAGAAACTATAAGCGATATACTGATAAAGGCAGCACTGGTAGAGATTGGAATCAGGCAACAGCCATGGTGATAAAAGGCAATGCCGGCATGCAAATCATGGGTGATTGGGCCAAAGGTGAGTTTGTAAAAGCCGGTAAAAAACCGGGTGTAGATTATTTATGTGTACCTGTGCCAGGCACCCAAGGTGATTTTACTTACAATGTCGATAGCTTTGTGATGTTTAAAAGTAAAAACCCAAAATCTGAGGCAGCACAAAATGCTATGGCCAAGCTTATTTTGCAGGAAGAGTTTCAAAAAGTATTCAATATCAATAAAGGTTCAGTACCTGTGAATAAAAATATCAAAGCCAGTGAGTTTGATGCCTGTGGGCAACAGTCCATTAAAGATATCAATGCAAGCATCAGCAATAAAAGTTTCTTGCCAAGCATGGCGCACGGCATGTCAAGTTCACCCGCTGTTCAAGGTGCTATTTTTGATGTTGTGACCAACTTCTTTAACTCTCAACAGTCAGAAAAAGAAGCTGCTGCAAAACTTTATCAATCCATCAAGGCCAGTCAATAGTTTGAAGCTTAAGTTACATCGTCTCTGGGAGAAAGTTGTTGCTAAGGTGATGATTTCTCCCACGCTTATTATCGCTATGGTCTTTATCTATGGCTTTATTGGATGGACGCTTTGGTTATCTATGACCAACTCTACATTGTTACCCAGTCATGAGTTTGTAGGCTTAAAACAATATTATAAACTTTTTCAAAACGATCGTTGGTGGGTGGCCATTAAAAATCTTGGGATTTTTAGTGTTTTGTATGTTGGGATGTGTATAGCCTTGGGTTTGGCTTTGGCTATTTTTTTAGATCAAAAAATTAGAATGGAAAATACCATTCGCAGCATCTACTTGTATCCAATGGCTTTATCTTTTATTGTGACTGGAACCGCCTGGAAATGGATGCTTAATCCCAGTTATGGACTTGAAACAGTTTTGCAAAATCTGGGTTTTGCCAATGCCAGTTTTGATTGGTTGGTCAATCCCAAGATGGCCATTTATACTGTGGTGATTGCAGCTGTTTGGCAATCTTCTGGTTTTGTGATGGCCTTGTTTTTATCAGGTTTAAGAGGTGTGGATGAAAAAATGATTCAGGCTGCCCAGATCGATGGTGCCAACGCATGGCAAATTTATCGTAAAATTATTATTCCAGGCATGTCACCGGTATTTTTTAGCGCCATTATGATTTTAACCCATATTGCCATTAAAAGTTTTGACTTGGTCATGGCTTTGACCCAAGGGGGACCAGGCTATGCTACAGAGTTGCCGGCAACCTTTATGTATACCTTTGCCTTTCAGCGCAGTAAAATGGCCATGGGCTCAGCCAGTGCTGTCATGATGTTAATGGCAGTCATGGCCATTATCGTTCCATTTGTTTATGCTCAAACCAAGGAGCCAAAATAATGCTAAAACACTCCCAAAGATCAAATATACTGATCCGTTGGTCAATATACACTGTCTTGATTGTGATGGCCGTATACTACTTAATTCCGTTTTTTATTATGCTTATGACGTCTTTAAAAAGCATGGCAGATATTCGCTCGGGTAGTTTATTATCTTTACCCAAGAATATTGATTTTTCTGCCTGGTTTAGGGCATGGAATAGTGCGTGTGCCAGTATTGCCTGTGAGGGAGTGCGCCCTTATTTTTTTAATTCCATTAAAATTGTTGTTCCATCAGTTTTAATATCAACAGCCATTGGCGCTTTGAATGGTTATATATTTTCTCATTGGAAATTTAAAGGGTCTGATATTTGTTTTACGGCACTTTTGGTGGGCTGCTTTATTCCTTTTCAAATTATCATTTTACCCATGGCGCAACTTTTAGGTAAAGTTGGTTTATCCAATTCTTATTGGGGCCTGGTTTTGGTGCACGTGATTTATGGTATTGCCGGTACAACATTATTTTTTAGAAACTATTATACCAATATCCCAGCAGAGTTGCTCAATGCAGCTAAAGTGGATGGGGCACATTTTTTCACCATTTTTTTTAAAATCCTACTGCCTTTATCTGGACCTATCATTACGGTGACGGTTATTTGGCAGTTTACTCAAATATGGAATGACTTTTTATTTGGGGTTATTTTTTCTAGTGCCGATACCCAACCCATTACGGTTGCTTTGAATAATTTGGTCAATGTTTCTATGGGAGAAAAAGAGTACAACGTGCATATGGCAGCAGCCATTATTGCGGCTATTCCAACACTCTTGGTGTATGTTTTAGCTGGCAAGTATTTTGTTAGAGGATTAACCGCAGGTTCAGTAAAAGGATAGACGAAGAAATGACACAAGCCTTACAAATCAATAATTTAAATAAATCCTTTGGCCAGCAGCAGATTTTAAAAAATATCAATCTGTCTTTACAGGCTGGAGAGTTTTTAATTTTGGTGGGCCCCAGTGGTTGTGGCAAGAGTACCTTGCTCAATTGTATTGCCGGTTTAGAAAACCCAGATTCTGGCGATATCGTTATTTCAGATAAAAACGTAACGGACCTTCTACCCAAAGACAGAGACATTGCCATGGTCTTTCAATCTTATGCTTTGTACCCCAATATGACAGTAAGAGAGAACTTAGCTTTTGGTATGAAGATGCGTAAGCGTTCTAAAGCGTATATTAATCAAAAAATTGATGAAGTGGCCAAGTCATTGGAGATAGAACATTTATTGTCCCGAAAACCGGCCAAGCTATCTGGTGGACAACGTCAGCGCGTGGCTATGGGCAGAGCCATGGCCAGAACGCCTTCTTTGTTTTTATTTGATGAACCTTTAAGTAACCTAGATGCAAAGTTGCGCGTAGGCATGCGTAAAGAAATTAGGCAACTGCATGATAGCCAAAATTGTGCAACAGTATATGTGACTCATGATCAAATTGAGGCCATGACCTTGGGAGACAGGGTTGCCGTGATGAAAGAGGGGGAAGTGGTACAATTGGATACCCCAGAAAATATTTATGCGCATCCGGTCAATACCTATGTTGCACAATTTATGGGATCGCCCAGTATGAATATTTTTGAAACAAAAATTATCAATAAAAATCAAAAAAGATTTCTGCTCCTTGAGTCAACCGACGCAAACTATGAATTAGAAGCACCACAAAAACTTACAGAGCATGAAAAAGTTTTATTGGGCATACGGCCAGAAGGGATGACTTCAAAGCCTAGTAGAACTTTAGACCCTTTTGAAATAAAAAGTGCAGTAGAATTTACTGAGCCCACTGGTGCAGATACCTTGGTTCACACCACCATTAATAATAAACCGGCAGTGGCCAGGTGCAGGCCAAAACACGTGTGTGCAAAAGGTGAGAGCATGAGTTTGTATTTAAACCAAGCCAATTTTTTGTTTTTTGATCCAAACACCGGAGAAAGAATTCATTAAATACAGCAACGCCCTCAAAAGATGGAGCTTGGCTTTTAGGCTTTGGTTTAATTTCAGATTTTAAAGATATCCATTGGTTTTTAGCGCATAATCGTATACGTTTTCGAGCTTTCGTCGTAATTTTATAGAATAAAATAAGTTCTTATTAGGGAATGTATTATGGAAGCTAAATCAAATATTATAAATTCATATCAAGGCAGTATCCAGAGTGATATTTTCTCTGGTATCACCGTAGCATTGGCTTTGGTTCCAGAAGCTGTAGCTTTTGCGTTTGTTGCAGGCGTATCGCCCATTGTAGGTTTGTATGGAGCATTTATGATGTGTTTAATCACATCTATTTTTGGTGGACGCCCAGGCATGATTTCAGGGGCTACTGGGGCAATGGCGGTTGTGATGGTTCATTTGGTCAGTGAAGGAAATGCCTTGGGGCCTGCTGGTGCATACACCGGCGTACAGTATCTGTTTTTAACACTTTTACTGGTTGGAATACTGCAAGCTTTGGCAGGAATATTTAAAATGGGTAAACTGATTCGATTGGTGCCCAGCCCGGTAATGATGGGTTTTGTCAATGGCTTGGCTATTGTTATCTTCTTGTCTCAATTGAACATGCTTAAAGTGAATGGACAGTGGTTGGCTGGTCAAACAATGCTGACCATGCTGATATTGATTGGCATAACTTTGATTTTACTGTTTTTAATTCCAAAAATTCATAAAAAAGCACCCGGCGCGTTGATCGCAATTATTGTGGTTACACTCTTGGTTCTTGCCCTTAAGCTGGATACATCAACGGTACTTTCTTTTATTCAGTCTAATGGAGGAACAGGAATTAAGGGGCAGTTGCCCAGCTTTCATTTTCCTAAAGTGGCAATGAACCTGACTACTCTTCAGTTTATTTTTCCTTATGCCATGATTTTGGCAGCCATTGGTTTGATTGAGTCGCTGATGACCTTAAACCTTATTGATGATTTAACCAAAACTCGCGGTAATGGCAACAAGGAATGCATTGCACAGGGTTTAGGGAACTTTGTTAACGGTCTGTTTGGTGGCATGGGAGGCTGTGCAATGATTGGACAAAGTATGATTAATATAAGTTCAGGAGGAAGGGGAAGGTTATCAGGTATTACGGCCGCTTTATCTTTATTGGTGTTTATTTTATTTGGCTCTCAATACATTGAAGCAGTTCCTATTGCAGCGTTGGTAGGCGTTATGTTTTTTGTGGTATTTAAAACCTTTGCTTGGAACACATTTAAAATTATAAACAAAGTTCCAAAATGGGATGTAGCCATTATTATTATTGTTACAGTTTTAACTGTTGTATTTGATTTAGCTATTGCGGTAGTCAGTGGAGTTATTATTTCAGCACTTTTATTTTCTTGGGAAAATGCATTACGAATCAGAGCCCGCAAACGCATTGATGAAAAAGGAATCAAGCATTATGAAATTTATGGACCTTTGTTTTTTGGTTCAACAGCGCTGTTTGCCAGTAAATTTGATGCAGAGAACGATCCGGATGAAGTTATTATTGATTTTAAAGACTCACGAGTGATGGATCAGTCTGCTATAGAAATCATCAATAAAATTGCTGAAGACTATTTAAAACATGGTAAAAACATTCACCTTAGACATTTGAGTAAAGATTGCACAAGACTGATCAAAAAAGCAGAAAAAATTTGTGATGTGAATGTTCTGGAAGATCCAGATTATTTTGTCAGTATTGATAATTATAAACAGTACAAGTTAAGTCGGTAAAGTTATTCTTAGAATAATATTTATGCAGGTAAAAAATAAACTGCGCTAAACTATGCAAAGCTAGCAAATCTTTTATTTAGAGCTTTAAAGGTTCTAACCATTATGAGTCTATAGTTGAACTAAGAATATTAGAGTTTAAATATTCATCATATCTATACGGAGAAGGTGTAAAGAAAAAAATGACATGTTCTGAAGTCATAAAAAAATACAAACTGTACCCGGAACCTTGGAGAAGTAAGTTGTTAAAGTTAAGAGAGTTGATTTTTGCAACAGCAGAAAAAAACCAACACATTGATGGTCTCATAGAATCTTTAAAATGGGGTGAACCTAGCTATACGCCAAGACAAAAAAACATAGGAACATCCCTTAGACTGAGTTGGTCAAAAAAGAAACCCCATCAGTATGGAATATATGTGCCTTGTCAAAGCAATTTAATTGCCCAGTATCAATTAATGTTTGGTGAAACGTTAAACTATGAAGGCAAACGAGGCTTGATTTTTTATGAAAAAGACAGACTTCCTAAAAAAACCATTGAAGCCTGCATTCATATGGCACTTAATTATCACTTGAACAAAAAAACAATCAGGCATAAATTTTAAATATGCATATTGACTACATCAAATTAATTGGCAATCAGATTAACGCGTACTTTGAAGACCTTGCACATTTAAGAATAACCATCTTTAGAGAGTTTCCTTATCTTTATGAAGGTAGCTATGCTGAGGAAAAACAATACATAAAGACCTATCAAAACTCTAAAAAAAGTTTACTTGTCTTGGCCAAGCATAATGATCAAATTATCGGGGCCACAACGTGTATACCTATGGCAGATGAAACAGAAGAATTTTATCAAAGCTTTTTAGATTATAAAATAGATATAAGCCAAGTATTTTATTTTGGTGAGTCCGTTATTTTAAAAGAATTTAGAGGCAATAAAATAGGTCATGAATTTTTTAAACTTAGAGAAAGCCATGCCAAACAGCACATGCAAGATTTAAAGTACACAAGTTTTTGCGCAGTGGACAGAGCAAAAGATCATCCTTTAAGACCAGATGACTACACACCACTGAATAACTTTTGGCAGAGAATGGGATATAAAAAACATGATGACATGAAAGTCTATTATTCATGGAAAGATGTTGATCGACAACAAGAAGATACAAAAGCAATGACTGTTTGGTTGAAACAGTGGGCTTAAGTCGTTAAATAAAGACGAACTAGTTCGATCCCAAGACAATCTTGAGCAAAAAATCATAGCAAAAGTAAACACAAATATAAGGTGGTTGGTGGAGCCTAGGGGGATCGAACCCCTGACCTCAACGCTGCCAGCGTTGCGCTCTCCCAGCTGAGCTAAGGCCCCGTAAGATATATGTGCTTATATGGTATTTGAGCAAAGATGCAAATTTTTTTTTTGAGCGGCATCAATTTTACCAGGCAATTTTTTTGCCATCTGCAAAAAAATGACCCGTAGGACCACCCTTTGGAAGTTGTGCCGCCCAGAGTATGCCTGGTATAGCTTCTTCTACACTTCTATCTGCATAGGGACTGCCCATATCTGTGCGGACCCAGCCGGGACTGATACAGTTAACATTGATGGAATAGGATTTAAAGTCTTGGGCTAAGATCGAGGTGATGGCATTGAGGGCGGTTTTAGACACACGGTAAGCAGCGTAATTGGCTTGCATGCTATCGATTTGTCCCATGCGTGAAGAAACGTTGACTACATTGGCATGCGGAGACTTTTTTAATAAGGGCAATAAAGCATGGCTGAGATAATAAGGGGCTAAACTGTTGACGGTGAAAGCAGAATGAAACTGTGATTGCTTTTCTGGTACTGAAATTGAATTTTGTTGCAGGAGAGGGTCATCAGCGCCAATTTTTGGGCCAGGCAAGATACCAGCGTTGTTAATAAGGATATTCAAATGCGAAGTGTAGTTCTGAACAGACTCTAAGAGTAAAGGAATTTCTTCTAAATTGTTTAAATCAAAAACAAGGGGAATGGCGCGGTCAGAGTTTAAATTTTGGGCAGACTGTTCCACTGCTTTGGATCTTTTGCCCAACATCAGCACTGTATAATCTTGTTTAAGTAATGCCTCACAAAGACCAAAGCCAATGCCTCTGTTGGCACCGGTAACCAAGGCAACGTTTTGTTTTACCATGATGTCCAGTATAAAAATGTAATCAGTCCGCTTTTTTTGCAGATGCGGTCTTTTTGGTTTTTTTGCGACTTGCTTTGGGTTTTACTGGGGCTTCATCCTCAACTTCTATTTTTGAATTGGTGATGTCTTTGAGTTTACTGGATTGGCTATTAATTCGATTGTTGATGGCAACCACTTTTTCACTTAAGGCTTTGAGCTCTGCATTTTTAATTTTATTGCTTTCCACCAATTCAAGTGCTTTTTCACCTAAAACCATGAGATGTTGCTGTTTTTCTTTTTCTAAAAAGGTCTTATCCAGTTTAACCTTACCAATATGAAAAAAGCGATCAGACTCATTTTTACATAGTTTTAGTTTTTCAAGGGCCTTATCCCAAAAAGAAAGCGCTTTATCTTGATCATTCATACAATTATTGTAACAAATTAGCCGGCTAAGTGGCAGTATTTTTTGTATTTTTAACGAAAAGGTAAAAGTACTCACCAGCAGAAAATACAGAAAGGCCTGTAGCAATGTACAGCAGGACTAAGCCTAACTCAGAAGCAAGGATGTTGTATTGCTTAAGGAGTATAACTTTGCCTAACAATAAAAGTGCAATCGCAAACGATTGAACCATGGTTTTACTTTTACCTAAACCGCTGGACAAAATTTGAACACCTCGCTGCATGGCAATACTTCGTAAGGTGTTGATGATCAATTCTCGTCCAATCAGCACAATCACCAACCAAACCATCACCAAATCTTGCCCCATGAGTAATAATAAAGCACTGGTGACCATGAGCTTATCAGCCATAGGGTCTAGGACTTTGCCTAAAAAAGTGATCTGACCGGTTTTACGAGCAATATAACCGTCCAAAAAATCAGTGAACATGGCCAAAGAAAAAATAAGACAAGAATAAAACTTAATAGACTGGTGGGTCTCCAAATAACTGAAAACAAAATAGAGTAAAGGAATCAGCAATAAACGGCCCATACTCAGACAATTGGGTAGAGTTAATACTTTGTTGTGGGTTTTAGAAAGACTGTAAGTTTGTTGCGGTGTTGCTGGCTTCAAAGTGAGTGTAATACTGTCTTACCTTTTTGATATAGTCAATAGTTTCTTGATAGGGAGGCACACCTTTGTACTTGTTAACAGCAGTGGTTCCAGCATTATAGGCAGCCAAGGCATGATCCATGTCTTGGTATTGGCTCAATAAAGTACGTAAAAGTTTTAAACCAGCGCGTAAGTTTTGTTCAGGGTCAAAAGAGTTTTTTACTTGCAGTTGCGCCGCAGTTTTTGGCATCAACTGCATTAAGCCTTGAGCCCCCTTTTTTGAAACCGCCATAGGGTCAAAATTGGATTCTGCTTTGATCACAGCTTTAGCCAAAGCCACTGAAATATTGTATTTTGGCGCTAAAGTATGAATGAGCTGAGTGATGTCGCGTTGTGGCACTGCGGGCTTTTGTTTTTTAACTAGCTTGTGTTGGATAATAATACGCGAGGATTTTAAAGTTTTCTTTTCTGCTTGTACATGGTTGGGTGGGGCGTTGGTGTAGACTTTTTTACCATTAACGTAGTAAATATACAGTGAGTTGGCATGAACTGTAGAAAAAACACAAAAAAAGATATTAAGTAATACAGTGTAATTAAAAATAGAATTCATAATAAAAATAATTTGTTGAATTTATATAAAAGTTTACCATTTTTTTAAAAAAAGTAAAAAATAAATTTAATTCTTTTTAATTAAATAGTTATGAAAAAAATAAAAGCATGAATAAAGCTTGATTTTGCACTATATATATGGAAACATAGGGCAATCAATGGCAATTTAATAGTTTATTGTACAAAGGATGTATACAATGTCACGTAAAAAAATATCTACTACAGTGTATATCACTGAAGAACAAAATGAAATGCTCAAGTTATTAAATAAAAAAACCAAAGTCCCCATTGCAGAGTATATCAGACAAGGTATTGACCTTGTCTTAAAAGAATACGAAAACGAAATCCCAGGTCAAATGACATTTTAACTTAGTTTTATCAACCAGTACCCAAAGGTACCGGCTACCTTTGGGTACAAAACACAATACAAATGAAACAATCCTTTTCATATGTACTCCCTTTATGCAAAAGCTAATATATGTTGTCTTTTGCTATTGAAATAAGGTACGAAGCCAGAGTTATTTATGTCGATTAAAAAAGAAAATATTAGAAACTTTAGCATCATTGCCCATATTGATCATGGCAAATCTACACTTGCAGACCGCTTTTTAGAGATTTGTGGTGCGGTTGAAAATAGAAATATGAAAGCGCAATATCTGGATGGTATGGACTTGGAGCGTGAACGTGGCATTACCATTAAAGCGCAAGCAGCACGCATGTTGTATACTGCAAAAAATGGTGAGACTTACCAACTTAATTTGATTGATACCCCTGGGCATGTGGATTTTTCTTATGAAGTTTCACGCAGTTTGGCTGCGTGTGAAGGTGCGGTATTGTTGGTAGACGCTTCGCAAGGCGTGCAAGCTCAGACCTTAGCCCATACTTATGAAGCCATCTCGCAAGATTTAGAAATTATTTTAGCCTTAAATAAAGTGGATTTACCCAACGCCGACCCTGAGCGCATTAAGCAGGAAGTTGAAGAAATTATTGGTTTAGACACTTCAGATACCATTGCCATCAGTGCCAAGGATGGCACCAATGTGGTGGAGTTGTTGGAGCAAATTGTAGAAAAGTTACCTGCCCCTACCATTGACACAGAAGAAGAAGGTCTTAAAGCCTTGCTTTTTGATAGCTGGTACGATGCCTACTTGGGCGTTATTTCTTTAATTAAAGTGGTCAGTGGTAAAATTGTCAAAGGCAGTAAAGTGCAATTTATGTCCACGGGTAAAAAATACGATATTGATCAAGTGGGGGTGTTAACGCCTAAACCCATGCAAGTCGATAGTATTGAAGCTGGCGAAGTAGGCTTTTTTTCTGCATCCATTAAAGAGGTGACAGAAGCCAAGGTGGGTGACACCGTTACTTTAGCTGAAAAGCCATGCAAACAAGCTTTTCCAGGATTTCAGGAAGTTAAACCTACGGTCTTTTGCGGGATTTTTCCCACTGCGGATCAAAACTTTGATGAATTGCGTGATGCTTTAGAAAAACTCAAACTCAATGATTCTTCGTTCAGTTTTGAGGCGGAAACATCGACTGCCTTGGGCTTTGGCTTTAGGTGTGGGTTTTTGGGCTTGTTGCATATGGAAATTATTCAGGAGCGACTGGAGCGAGAATACGACATGTCTGTGATTACCACAGCCCCTACCGTAGTCTACCAAGTGACCAGAACTGATGGTGAAGTACAGTATCTAGACAACCCAGCGTTGATGCCGGAACCACAAGAGATTGACCATATTGCGGAGCCTATTATTAAAGCCACCATTCATACCCCTAGTGATTATGTGGGTGGAATTATGAAGTTATGCCAAGATAAACGTGGTAAGCAAATCAGCATGGAATATGCCAGTCAAAATAGAGTGGTCCTGACCTATGATTTACCTTTGAGTGAAGTGGTGTTTGATTTTTACGATAAACTTAAGTCGGTATCCAAGGGGTATTCATCTTTGGATTATGAATTTGATCGCTATGAGCGTTCAACCATGGTGAAAATGGATATGTTGATCAACGGTAATTCTGTGGATGCTTTATCCTTAATTGTGCATAAAGATAATGCCTATTATAGAGGGCGTGAGTTGGCCAAAAAACTCAAAGAAGTGATTCCAAGACAGATGTATGAAGTGGCCATTCAAGCAGCCATTGGTAATAAAATTGTTTCCAGAGAAAGCATCTCCGCCATGCGCAAAAATGTAACCGCCAAATGTTATGGCGGTGACTTAAGCCGTAAACGCAAACTCCTAGAAAAACAAAAAGAAGGTAAAAAACGCATGAAACGTTTAGGCAACGTAGAAGTGCCACAAGAAGCGTTTTTAGCGATATTAAAGATAGATTAAAAATAATGAACTTGCGAAGCAAGTGAGTCACGGGAGTGATAAAATGCAAACCGCGTTTGCATTTTAGAGAGGGTTGTGAAACCCTTTTAAAAAAGGAGCGAAGCGGGAGAAGTGCCACAAGAAGCCTTCTTGGCGATATTAAAGATAGATTAAGAAGTTTATCAGCTGGGTAACAAGCGAATAGGCAAGGGAGTAAAAAAACATAAACTGAGTTTGTGTTTTGAGAGGGGCGTTTGGTCCCTTAAATTGAGAGTAAAGAAAGACTCTTTTTTTTGAAGTGTGTTACAATAAGTTATCTATGTTACATCTGAAAATTCATAAAAAATTTGATGTGGATGGCTTTACTTTAGTTGAATTGATGATTGTTATTGTTATCGCGGGGCTTTTAGCGTCTATTGCGGCTACCAGCTACTATAAATACATCAAAAACTCAAAGTTGTCTGAAGGCTATTTGTACCTTAGAAAAATGTACGATGGGGCTGTTACCTACGCAAGTGAACCAGGCTTGTTGTACACGAGTGATAATCAGGTTTATCCAAAAAAACATCTTTTTGGCACTTTTTACTCCAGAGTACCTGATAATAACAATGATTACTCTTTTATGTGTCCGCCAAAAAACGGTTTAAAAGAAGTGGTCTACTTTGAGTTAAATGATCCGTCTCTTCGAGGGCCGTCCGGAAACCGAATTATGAATAACCCTAATCATGGTATTGATATTTTTGGGTTTAGTTTGTCTGAACAAAATGTTGGTTCAGACACGCTGTATAGCAATACAAAGCCGGGATATTTTGCCTTTGCGAATGTTGGAGATCCAAGTTTGGCAACACTTCTTGCGTCTGAGGGAAAGAACGCAACATTTGAAACCAGCAACGATATTGAAATTACAAATTCATTATGGGTGTATGCAGATTTAGATGGAGATTTTGATTGTGATAGTGACGGTGAAGAAATAGGTCAGCTCATCATGGAACCTTCTGAAAGAAGCAACTGGGACACCTTAACGATGATGATGAGAGGAATTTATAAGGACACAGTTTCAGGTGAAATTATGGGTACGGAAGGTATTTATATTGAAAACAAAGGCGAATAAAGCTTCTATTTTTTATATTTTAAAAAAGCACCTTTTTGGTTTTTATGAAAAATATATCTTTCAATCTATTTACGCTTTTTAAGTATACGTTTTCATATTATATAATTACACATTAATGAGATAAAGTGGTGAAACATTGAACTTTTAGTTCATAAAAACCTGTTTAAGGGATTTATCGATTGTAAAGGTCTGTTTGTTGTGCTACGCATTATTATTGTTTAATTTAGTGATAGGGTAAAATATGAAAAAGTTTCTAGTGTGCGTATCTTTATCAATAGTGTTGGGTTTTAGTTTGAAAGTTATGGCTCAAGCTTCTCAGGGCTGTGAATGTATTGATGAAGGTGTCATTGATCATTTGGAAGGATTGATTCATAAAGGCGTTTTTTTCTCTAATGTATCTACATTTAACATCATAGAAAAAGAAAATATGCCGGGTAAGCCTTTTCGCAATACTGAAAAGCTTTACGATTCGTGCACATACACTGTTGATGTTGAGATTAAAGCCAATACATGTGATGCTGAATCAAACTGTCAGGTAGAGCAAGTGCATGCATATTCAGATTGCCGCTTGGTGGATGGTACACGTTGGTCTAAATACTGTTCTTCCGCTGAACTGGCCTTCTTTGGACGCTGTGCTCACAGAAGAACTGTCCATATTGAGTGTAGAGAGTCCGATCGTGGAGTTAAGTTTGAAACATGGGTTAATTTAAGTAACCCTTATTATTTCATGGATGAAAAGAATCCTATAAAAATTTATCCTGCTGCCAAAAGTCCTAGTTTTTATAGAGGTGATCAAAACTAGGTCTAGATTGCATATTAAATTAAGTCAGATTTAGAAAAAGACATTGCTTCCGTGATGAATTTTGATATAGCGTCTCTTTAAGATGAAACGTTCTTACAGTTCTAATCTGGGTAAAGTTAACTTTAATTTTTTTCAAATTTTCTTTTTTTTTGCTTTAGCTTTTGGGGTTTATGCTTCTATTAAATATTTCCCTGTCATCCAGACCCGTTCACAACTGCTTGAGATTTTGGGTGAGGCTTCGTTTAAAGCCAAAAGACAAGATCCAGAAGTGGTTAAAGCCGCCATCATTGATGCTGCGCGCAGAAAAATGGGTATAGCCATTGATGCTGATGATATTGAAATCAAACGACTAGAAGGCTTTGTTGAAGTAAAGTTGAAGTGGCAACCTATTATTGACTGGGGCTTTGGTCATCGGCGGATGTTAACCTTTAATCTTGAAAAAGAAAGAGCCATTTACTAGGCTTATGGCGCAGCATCTGCTCAATATTGATGATCTAAGCCTGAATGATATTGAACGTATTTTTCAAAAAGCCCATGAGTTTTATTCGCATCCAAACACGTTAACAACAACTGGATACGGCAGAGATATTGCTTTATGTTTTTGGGAAAATAGCACACGTACTCGGGTTTCGTTTGAACTGGCGGCCAAGTATTTAAATCACAGACCCATGTATTTGTATGCCAAACAAAGCAGCACTGAAAAAGGTGAAAGTTTGCTCGATACCCTTTTGACTCTTTATGCCACTGGGATAGCTTGTTTTGTGATTCGTCATCCACAGGATCAGTATTATGTTAATTTAAGAGATGAATTGCCGGAAGATATGATTTTGATCAATGCTGGAGATGGCAAACAAGGCCACCCCAGCCAAGCTTTGTTGGATGTGTTTACCTTGCAACAAAACAATAAATCTTTGCCAGGGTTAAAAGTTTTGTTTGTTGGGGATGTGGAACACAGTAGAGTGGTGCGTTCCAATGTGAAATTAATGCACAAAATGCAAGCAGAATGTTGGGCCTATGTGCCGGAGTATTTAAAATCTGCAGAGAATATCACCCACTTAGAGTACAAAGATAACTTAGACCAAGCCCTTGCTGAATGTGATGTGGTGATGATGCTCAGAGCGCAAGATGAGCGTTGGGGTGACCAAGTCACCGAGCACAGTAACGGGCATGCTGAAAATAAAAGTTACTTAAAGCACCATGGTTTAAATCAAGAGCGTTTGAAGTTGTTGCAAAAAGATGCTTTAATTTTGCATCCTGGGCCGTTTAGAAGAAATGTAGAAATTGATGAAGAGGTTTTACAGGATCAAAGGTGTCTCATTTGGAAACAAGTACACAATGGTGTTTATGTGCGTATGGCTATTTTTGATATCTTACTTGGGGGGCAAACTTAATGAAGACATTGATTAGAGGTGCAGTTGTTATAGATCCTAGCCAAAATTTAAATGCCAAAAAAAACATATTGATCAAGGATTCTATTGTAGAGGCCATTCTTGATCCTCAAGAAACAGTTTCATCTCTTGATCAAAGCATTGATCTTGATGAAAAGTGCTTTGTTGCTCCTGGTTTGGTGGATATGCATGTGCATTTTAGAGATCCAGGGCAAGTGCATAAAGAAGACTTAAAAAGTGGTTCTTTGGCCGCTGTTGCTGGAGGCTATACCTCAGTCATGTGCATGCCCAATACTTATCCACCCAATGATAATGTTGAGACCACGCGTTATATTGTTGAGAAAGCCAAAAAAGAAGCGGTTTGCCATGTTTACCCAGTGGGTGCAATTTCAAAGTCTTTGATGGGAGAGAAAATGGCACCCTTAGAAGAATTAAAAGCAGCAGGCTGTGTCGCTTTCTCTGATGATGGCAGGCCTTGCAAAGAAACCCAAGTATTTAAAGCTGCCATGCAGCTTGCAGCACAATTGAATGTTCCTGTTATTGAACACTGCGAAGACTTAGAGCTTTCAAAAGGAAAGACCACCATCAGCAACGGCGAGGTTGCCAAAAAATTGGGCTTAGAAGGCTTAGATAGTGATGTTGAAACCATGGATGTTCTAAGAAGTATAACTCTAGCCAGTGAAACCGGATGCCATTTGCATTTGGCACATCTATCCTGCAAAGAGTCCATTGAAATTTTACGCAAAATCAAGCCTAAGATGACCAATATCAGTGCTGAAGTTTGCCCGCATCATTTATTTTTAACAACACAAAGTATTTTACAGTATGAAAGCAATGCCAAAATGTACCCACCTTTGCGGCATGATGCGGACAATGTTGTATTGCAGGCAGCCTTAGCAGAAGGATTGATTGACGTTATTGCAACAGACCATGCCCCGCATACAGAAGATGAAAAAGGTCATGAATTTTGTAGTGCTCCCAACGGTATTTTAGGCTTACAAACGGCATTGGCCAGCAGTTTGCAGATGGTGGACGAAGGAAAAATGAGTTTATTCAGTCTCATTGAGAGAATGAGTACACAACCCGCTCAATTGGCACACTTGAATGCGGGTACGTTACGACCTGGCAGCAAGGCAGATTTATGTGTTTTTATGCAAAAAAAAGGAGAAAAGTTGAGTCAAGACCATAACTTTTCTAAATCTAGCAATTCACCCTTATGGGATATTGATTTGTATGGAAAAGTGTTGATGACCTTTGTTGAGGGGAAAATAGTTTATGGAGAATATTAAAATGAAGGCACTTTTGTTATTGGAGGATGGTACTGTTCTTCAGGGTAAAGGTTTTGGTGCGCAAGGCATTGCCTGTGGTGAGTTGGTATTTAATACGTCCATGACCGGTTATCAGGAAATGCTCACCGATCCATCTTACTGCGGCCAAGTGTTAACCTTAACCTATCCCATGATTGGGAGTTATGGCACCAATAAGCAAGACTGGGAATCCAAAAATATTTGGGCCAGTGCCCTGGTGGTGGGTAATTATGTTGATTATCCAAGTCACTATGGCAATGAAGCAAGTCTAGCCAACTATTTAAAAGAAAATAATATTGTTGGTATTGAGGGAGTGGATACCCGGTATATTACTTTGAAAATTAGGGAAAAAGGCGCCATGAAATGTGTAGTGGCCTGTGGTGATTATGATATCCAAGATTTAAAAGCAAAGCTTAGCGATATCCCTGATATGCAAGGGGCAGCTTTAGCAGGGGAGGTCAGTTGTAAGCAGCCCTATACCTGGAATCCAGACAGTCAAAGTGAAGATTGTGTGGTGGTGATTGATTGTGGTGTTAAACATAATATTTTACGTCATCTTGCGGCTTTGGGTTTTAAAGTGGAAGTGGTGCCTTATAACACCAGCTTTGAACAGATTGTTCAATTGAGTCCAAAGGGAATCATGGTGTCCAATGGCCCTGGAGATCCAGACGCGGTTGAAGGTTTGCCAGAAGTCTTGCAACGGTGTTTTGGTCGTTTTCCCATATTGGGAATTTGTCTGGGTCATCAGATCTTAGCATTGGCCCTTGGAGCAAAAACCTACAAACTTGATTTTGGTCACCATGGCGGTAATCACCCGGTGCACAATAAGATCAAAAATAAAATTGAAATCACTGCACAAAACCATGGTTTTGCAGTGGATGCTGAGAGTTTAAAAAACGAAGGTGTAAAACAATACAAAGATTTACGGTTAACGCATATTCATTTAACCGATAATACCGTAGAAGGTTTTGATATTGAGTCGATTGCATTACAGTCCATTCAATATCATCCAGAAGCATCTCCTGGCCCCAATGATGCAGAGTATATTTTTGAGGATTTTAAGCGATGTATAAAGAAGTTTTGGGACAAATAGCAGATTTTTTTTCAGAAGAGCGCTATCAGCAAGAGTTTTCTGAAGCCAAAAAAGATTACTTCGATGAAGCCGGTAAGGCTTTTGAAGATGAACCGGATTATGAACTTAAAATTTCTGGTTTTTTAGAGTGGTATCTTTTGGATCGAATATTGGATAAAGAAAGAGAAACACCCGCAGAACACTTTGCTAAAACGCATCAGGACGCTGTTGATAAAGAGTTTTTACAAGCGCTGCTGGAAAGTCAGCGCAGTTTATTCAATATAAAAAACATCAAAAAATATATTTTAGAAGATCTTTTGTATCAACCCAAAACAACCTACACCTTAGATCAATCTTGTATTGAAGAAAAAGCGCTGCTTGGCTTAAATAAAAACCAAGTCATTGACGCCCGGATCTTTAAATATCAGGACAAAATTCATATCATGGATACTATCTTTGCGCACAGTGTGGAAGCAAGTGCAGTGATTAAAAAAGAGCTGAAAAACAATCAGCATTTGGTGAGAAAAAATATATCAACTGTTTTGGACTTTGCTTATATGGCACATAGGCGTCAACAGTTTTCACATGTGGATATCAAAGATGTCTACTCCTTAGAAAAAATTAAACAGCTAAGAGCGCAAGTTATGCAGCAAAAAAAGGATAAAAGTTGAGCTGTGTTAGAAATATAAGGTTATTCTATTTGGATAAAGAGAGGGTGAAATGCCAAAGAGAACAGATATAAAGAGTGTTTTAGTGATTGGGTCTGGTCCAATTGTTATTGGGCAGGCCTGTGAGTTTGATTACAGTGGCACTCAGGCCTTAAAAGCGCTTAAAGAAGAAGGCTATAAAGTGATTTTGGTTAATTCAAACCCTGCCACAATTATGACCGATCCTATTTATTCAGATGTGACCTACATTGAGCCTTTGAATGTAGAAACTCTAAGCAAAATTATTGAAAAAGAACGACCAAACGCCTTGCTTTCTACCATGGGAGGCCAAACTGCCTTGAACTTGGCCATGGATTTGGCCAAAGAAGGGGTACTTGAAGCGTATAATGTAGAAGTCATTGGCGCCAACATTGAATCGATTGAAAAAGCTGAAAATAGAGAGCGCTTTAAACAAGCCATGAATAAAATTGGTGTTCCTCAACCCAAGAATGGTTATGTACATAGTTTAGAGGAAGCCAGAAAACTCAAAGAAGAAATAGGCTTACCAGCAATTATCCGGCCATCCTTTACCTTGGGTGGCTCAGGTGCCAGCATGGCGTTCAATGATAAAGAGTTTGAAAAACTGGTGCTCAATGCCCTGCATTTCAGTCCTATTTCTGAGGTTTTAATAGAAGAGTCCATCTTAGGTTGGAAAGAGTATGAGTTGGAAATGATGCGTGACAAAAACGACAATGTTGTGGTTGTTTGCACCATTGAGAATCTAGATCCCGTAGGTGTTCACACCGGAGACAGTATTACTGTGGCGCCAAGCCAAACACTCAGCGACAAAGATTATCAAAAGTTACGAGACTACTCGTTAAAAATCATGCGTGAAATTGGTGTTGATTCTGGCGGATCTAATATCCAGTATGCGGTGAATCCAGAAAATGGTGAAGTTTATGTTATTGAGATGAACCCAAGAGTTTCACGCAGCTCTGCTTTGGCTTCAAAGGCCACAGGTTACCCTATTGCCAAGATTGCTGCCAAACTTGCTGTTGGCTATACCTTAGATGAGATTAGCAATGATATTACGCAAGTGACCAAGGCATCGTTTGAGCCGAGTATTGATTATGTGGTGACTAAGATCCCACGTTTTGATTTTGCTAAGTTTCCTGAGTCTAACCGTAGTTTGTCGCCTCAAATGAAAGCGGTGGGTGAGGTAATGAGCATGGGTAGAAATTTTTTGGAGTCTTTTCAAAAAGCTTTATGCTCACTAGAAATTAATCTTAATGGTTTAAGTTTAAATCCAGACTATGCGCACACTTTATCCGATGAACAAGTCTTTGCCCAAGTCAGAACGGCAACGCCACAAAGAATCATGTTGCTATCAGAAGCTTTAAAACGTGGCATGAGCATTGAAGATCTTGCTGAAGCCACACAAATTGACCCATGGTTTATTGCTCAAATTCATCAAGTGGTTGTGGCAGAAAATAAAATTCAAGAGCAAAGCCTAGAAAAAATTTCAGCTTTGGATATGCACCATTATAAGTCTTTGGGCTTTTCTGATCATCGTTTGGGGCAATTGCTCAAAGTTGATGAAGATAGTGTGAGAAATCATCGAGTTAAAAATAATGTTTTACCCAACTATAAAGTGGTGGATACCTGTGCCGGTGAGTTTGCAGCAACAACCAATTATTTGTATTCTTGTTATGCGCATGCCAGTGAAGCTGAACCAAGTAACAAGAAAAAAGTGATTATTTTGGGCAGCGGCCCCAATAGAATTGGTCAAGGGGTAGAATTTGATTACTGTTGTGTGCAAGCAAGCCTGGCTCTAAAGGCGATGGATGTTGAAAGCATTATGGTCAACTGTAATCCAGAAACGGTGTCTACAGATTATGATATTTCAGATCGTTTGTATTTTGAACCTTTAAGTTATGAACATGTCCTCAATATTTTAGAGCGTGAACAGCCTGATGGCGTTGTTTTGCAATTTGGTGGGCAAACGCCGCTAAAGTTAGCCAAAGTGATTGCCGATAAAGGTTGGTCTATATTAGGAACAGATTATGATGCCATTGATTTGGCGGAGGATAGAGAACGATTTAAAACTCTATTGCAAGAGCTCAACATTAAACAACCGCAAAATGGCATTGCACAAGACTTTAATGAAGTTTTGCAAGTGGCTAAAAGCATTGAGTATCCATTGGTGGTCAGACCGTCTTATGTTTTAGGTGGAAGGGCAATGGAAATTGTTTACTCACAAGAAGAATTGGAAAATTACTTAAAACGCAATATTGGCTTTACTGAGCAGCAGCATATACTGTTGGATCATTATTTAGATCATTCCATTGAACTGGATGTGGATGCAATCAGTGATGGTCAAAACGCTACGGTTTGCGGTATCATGGAGCATGTTGAGCAAGCGGGTGTCCACTCAGGCGATAGCTCCTGTGTGTTGCCACCCTTTTCAATTAAAGAAAAATTGATGGAGCAAATTAAAGATCATACTCAAAAAATTGCAGCCGCATTAAAGGTTAAAGGCTTTTTAAATATTCAATTTGCCATTCAAAATGATGTTTTGTATTTGATTGAAGTCAATCCCAGAGCCTCACGGACCATACCGTTTGTGAGTAAAGCTGTGGGGAGAAACTTGGTTGCCATGGCCATGGATGTTTTGATGGGCAAAAGCATTGAAAAATTGCCTAAAATTGATTTGAAAAATCTTAAATATTTTGCTGTCAAGTCACCGGTTTTTCCATTTTTAAAGTTTTCAAAATCAGATACCATTTTAGGGCCAGAGATGAAGTCTACTGGAGAGTCCATGGGTAATGATATGTCTTGGGAAGTGGCGTATGCCAAAGCACAGATTGCAGCTGGGAATGAATTACCTTTATCCGGTACAGTTTTTATGAGTTTGAATAATAATGACAAAGAAGAGTGCTTGGACATTGCCAAGCGTATGCGAGATAATGGCTATTCTATAATAGCCACGCGGGGAACAGCTCAATACTTAATTGAGCACGGAGTGCCAGCACAAAAAGTGAATAAAGTGGTTGAAGGCAGACCACATATTGTTGATAAGATTGTCAATGGTGAAGTGGACTTGGTGTTCAATACCACCATGGGCAAACAATCCGTGAAAGATTCTTACTCTATACGGCGTTCAACTTTAGAAAAAGGCGTATCTTATTTTACGACCTTGCAAGGAGCAATGGCTGCCTCCAAGGCGATAGAAAAAATCAAACAAGGTAAAGTAGAGCCCATAGCTTTGCAAACCATGTATGCTTAAAAGCCCAAGCACATAAATGCTGGAAGTATTTTATAGAGAGTAGAGGCAATATTTGTCTTTATCTTGAAATTTACGTTAAAAACCTATGTTATGCCTTTGCTGTATTCAGACCTGCAAGCAATTATTAATGCCATTGAATTTTTAAAAAAGACATCTTTTAAAAGTCCAGTGGCTGTGAATAATTTTGCAGCACATGTGGTTAAGGTTTTAGAAAAATACAAAAGCACCATACCCGCAGATATTTACCAACATATACAGTCTGTTTTAGTAGCTTATGATGATAAAAGTTTGTTAGAGAAACAACAAACAGTCTTATTGATTGAATCCATTTGTACCCAAGAAAAACCAAGCCATTTGCCATCGTTTGAAAGTAATGCAAGCAATAGTATGGAAAAACCTGAGCAGAAGGAACAATATTTCAAAGAAGAAGAGCATACACCGATTGATATTGAGCAATGGCAAAAAGATTTTAAAAAACTGAATCAATCGGTTCAGTATATCAAGGGTGTTGGACCGGCTTTAGCAAAGAAGCTTAAAAAAGTAAGCATTGAAACAGTTGAAGACTTGCTTAAGTTTTTTCCCAAAAAATATGAAGATAGACGCCACCGTACAGATATAAAAAACTTACAGGATGGTCAGATTTGTTTTGTTGTGGCAGAGGTTGTTTTTTCTGGAGTCGCTTACTACAAAGGAGCCCGAAAGCGCGTCTATGAAGTCATTGTTAAAGATGATCATGGGGAGTTGAAGTTAAAGTGGTTTCATTTTTATGAAAAACAATTGGCCAGTCAATGCAAAGTTGGGCAAAGCTTATTGATTTATGGTCAAATAAAACAGTATGGGCAAGGTTTTGAAATGCATCATCCTGATATAGAGGCACAAGGGACAAAATTAGATCACAGCAGCTTTGGCCAGCTTGTTCCCATATACAAAGATGTGCAGGGCGTTTATCCAAAAACCTTGAGAAAAATTATTTTATCCGCCTTAACTCAGCATATAAAAAAAATTGCCTGTGTGCTGCCAAAAGATCTTTGTAAAGGCTTGAATTTAAACCACCCAAAAAACAGTATTGAAAAGCTGCATTACCCGCAGTTGATTTTAAGAGATTTGGAGATCTACGGCTTACAAAAAACATTTATTGTTGAAGAATTATTTTTTTATACATTAGCCATGTACCTACGTAAAAATATTCAAAAAAAACATTTAGGCATTGCCCATGTTTTGCCTTCAAAAGCAAAAGAAAAGCTATTACATGATTTACCTTTTGCCTTAACACAAGATCAAAAGACGGTTTTAAAACAAATCTTAGAAGACATGAAAAATCAGTCCCCGATGAATCGGCTTTTGCAGGGAGATGTGGGGAGTGGAAAAACCATTGTTGCACTTTTAGCGGCTTTGCATGCCGTTGATAATGGCAGCCAAGTGGTTTTTTTAGCGCCAACAGAAGTTTTATGTCAGCAGCATTATCAAAGCATAATAAAGCTTGTTGAGGGCTTCAATATAAAGCTGGCACTTTTGTTGGGAAAACAAAAAAAATCAGAAAAGGTTGCACTGCTTAAACAATTAAAACAGGGAGATATTAATATTGTTGTAGCAACGCATGCAGTTTTAGAAGATGACGTGATATTTGAAAAATTAGGTTTGGTGATTGTTGATGAGCAGCATCGTTTTGGCGTTTATCAACGATCAAAATTAAAAAATAAAGGCGATAATCCAGATATTTTGGTCATGTCTGCAACCCCCATTCCTAGAACCTTAGCCTTAACTTTATATGGTGATTTGGATGTCAGTCAAATCAAGCAATTGCCGCAAGGAAGAAAAACCATTGTTACGCATGTATGCCCAGAAAGACGAAGGCATGAAGTTTATCAACATATAGAGTTGGCTGTGCAGCAGGGTAGACAGGCATTTATTATTTATCCTCTGGTTGAAGAGTCAGATAAAGTAGACCTTAAAGATGCAAGCAGTATGGCTGAGCAATTGCAAAACAGTGTATTTCCCAATCATAAAATTGGTTTAGTCCATGGCCGAATGAAAAGTGATGAAAAGAATGCCATCATGCAGGCTTTTGAAAAACATGAATTGGATATCTTGGTCTCGACAACGGTGATTGAGGTAGGAATAAATATTCCCAATGCCAGTATTATGGTGATTGAGCATCCAGAGCGATTTGGTTTGTCTCAGCTACATCAATTACGCGGAAGAGTTGGGCGAGGTGAACACGAAGCAAAGTGTTTTTTAATACATCCGCAAGGTATTTCACAGCTTGCCAAAAAGCGTTTACAGGTATTTGCTTCAACCACAGATGGGTTTATTTTAGCTGAAGAAGACTTGAAAACCAGAGGTCCAGGTGATTTTTTTGGTCGGGAGCAATCGGGTTTTCCAAATTTTAAATCAGCATTATTTCCCAGAGACTTAAGTTTATTAGAAAAAGTAAGGCACTACATCGTGAATCTCCTTCAGAATGATCCAAGCTTAGAGCATCAAGACCATCAGCAACTTCAAATAATATTGCAAGAACAGTGGAATAAACGCATTGAGTTAATGCAAGTCAGTTAATGCATAATCGGTTGTAGTGTTTGACGGAAAGATGCTTAAAAAAGACTATTTTTTTGATTGACAGCGAAGCCTCTTGCAAAAGGAGCTTGCATAATGACGCAAATGTGATAGCTTGCGTTTGATTCTTAGATGTTTTGATTTTTTAAGTGCTTGAAATTAAAAGAGTCGTAAGAAGGAAAGGGTTGCAAAATGCTAGGCACCATTTTGTAGGGGGAAATGAGATGGCGGAACCCAACACTCAACGACAATTTGTCGCAACTCAACCTCCAAACGACTCATCTAAGAGAATAGGTTTTTTGAAAAAAAAATGCAAGTAAATAATTTAAAAAACCTATATTTATTTTAATCATTTATACTCTTGTATCAGTATAATTTATTTTAACGGTACATTGTGTCAATTTGTGCTTTATAAAGCTGTCTAATCTCTTTTCGCTTTAATTTTAGCGTGGGGGTTAAGGTATTGTTTTCTTGAGAAAAAGCTTCTTCAAGCAAAGTGAAATACTTTAGTGTCTGATAAGATGCCAGAGAGGCATTGGTTTTATCAATAATCTTTTGATAGTGTTTGATCACTTGGGCATGTTGCAAACGATCATTTTGACTTAAGGGATAAAGAGCCTTGATTTGCCTACGTTTTATCCACTGATCCAAACCATGATGATCAGGGACAATAAGTACAGATAAATACTTTTTACCCTCGCCAATCACACAGGCATTTTCAATATAAGGGTTACTTTTTAAAGTGTTTTCTATGGGGCTTGGGGCAATATTTTTACCACCAGAGCTAACAATAATATCTTTGATGCGATCGGTAATAACAATATGCCCATCCGCATCAACTTGGGCAATATCTCCGGTTTTTAGGTAACCGTCTTCAGAAAAAGCATTGCCAGTGGCTTCATCGTCTTTAAAATAGCCCAGCATTATACTCGGACCTTTGACCATCAGTTCATGGCTGTCAGGATCAATTTTATAACTTATATCGGGTAAGGGCGGACCGACGGTATCTGTTTTGGGATTATCAGGCCGATTTGTACTTATAACAGGAGACGCTTCTGTTAGTCCATAACCCTGAAGGATGGTTAATTCAATCCCATTAAAAAACTTGGCCAAATCAGGATTAAGCGCAGCTCCACCAGAGACAATGAAGCGTAGGTTTTTCCCGAACTTATGTGTTATTTTTTTGAAAAATGTCTTTTTAAAGATCGTCATCAGAAATTTTTGTTTAAGGTTTAGTGCATTTCGTGATTGACGTGTACTGTTAAGCTCAATATAACGTAGAATGAGCTTACCGATTCTTAGTGGCATGGGATGGAGTTTGTTTAAAATGGCTGTATGCACTTTTTCTAAAACTCTTGGTACAGTAAACATGAGGCTGGGATTGATCTGACCTAAATAAATAGAAACTTTATTGATATCATCAGCAAAAGCAATTTTACAGGCGGTCATCATGCAGGTGTAGGTTGCAGCAGTGCGTTCAAATGCATGGCACAAGGGTAAAAATGCAAGGTGACAATCTTCTGGGCCAATATTGTCAACAACCCTAGAGCAATCCCAGGCATTACAGAAAATATTTTTGTGACTTAGCATAACACCTTTGGGTTGACCTGTGGTTCCTGAAGTATAAATAATACTGGATAAGCTTTTTGGATCAATCGTATTAATATGGCTTAAGACGATATCAATATTGTTATTGTTGAGATTACTCTTGTCCAAGTTATCGATTGGAGATTGAAAGACCTTCTTGGGTGAAATCGACAAAACATGTTTTAAATGGGTGTAAGGGGTCAAATGTTTAAATGCTGGGTGCTGAATTACAGACTCTCCCAAAAGAGCGACTTTAACTTGTGCGTGGTTTAAAATAAACTCTGTTTGTTGCTTAGAGCCACTAGGGTATAAAGGTACGGTAACACCTCCAATGCTCTGAACAGCCAAGTCTGCCATAATCCATGCTGAGCTGTTTTCTCCCATGATGGCCACAGCATCCCCTTTTTCTACTCCCAATCTTTGCAAGTGCATGGCATAAGAAGCAATGATTTGTGCTGCTTCTTGCCAGGTAATCCAAGACCAGGAACCATCGATAGGATCAGCAAATACAGGCTTATGCGCATGTTGATGAACATGTCTAAAAAAAATAGAGGGGATAGATTGTTGCTGGTCTAAAGGTTTGCTCACAAACTCCTATTATGACGGAGAGTCTATAAAATATCAATAAATAGATAGAGTTAGAAAAGGTACTGCCTTGCCTTTTACTGTGATTTAAGTTTTATAGATCAACTTCTTTCCAGGTAGGCGGTGCTAAAGGGAAATGGTAATTGGTTTCAAATAAAACAATACTTTTTCTTTATGCGCTCATAACGTTGTAGACTATTTTGGCGGCGAGTTTGGCCGTTCTGTTATATGTATCGTATTTGGGGGCGAGTTCATAAATGCCCATGCTTTGTAAAGAGTTTAGAGCTAGGTTGTAAGGAGCGAAGTCTAACAAAATCTGTGGGCTTAGGCCAAAGCTTGCTTGAGCGCTAACCCCAGGGGCATGGCATGCTGCAAAAGCATCCAAATCAATGTTGAAATGCCAAGGCACGGTGTTCATGGCTGTGATCAATTGAGAAAATTTTTTTAGTTGCTGAGTATCGGTGGGCATGTATTCAAGCCAGTGAGCATCAACGTTTTGATCTTGCATCCACTCAACCAGCTGGGCATTGTTAGATGCTTTTTGTAAACCAAAGGGGTGGTAGTGTTTGCCCAAAATACCACATTCAGTGATCAGTCTATAAAAAGGGGTACCGCTGGATATAATATTGTTTTTTTCATAGGGCCTGACATCACTGTGAGCATCCAAATTAACAATATGATGATCTTGAGCATCTTTTTTGGTGGTAAGGCAACCGGCTATTTCTGCATAGGCGATGTCATGGCCACCACCAATGACCAAAACTTTACTTTGAGTAAACGTTGTTTTGATCTGGGCAATGATGTGTTTGAGTTGTTCATGGCTGGACGCAAGGTCTCGGGCGAGTTTTATGTCGCCTAAGTCACAGATACTGTTTGGAGTAGGTGCATTTGAACCCAAAGACAGATTATAAAAAGCCTCTCTAAACGCCTTGGGACCTTCTTTTGCTCCCTCACGACCGTAGTTATTTTTTACCCCTCGGTCATCTGGAACCCCAATCATAAACCACAATGCTTGGTTAAAGTCTTTTGTTAAGCAATGAGAGCCAACAGTGGCTCTTGCCTTTGCGGTATAATTTTCTGGTGAATAAAAGTGGTGTTCAAGTTTCTTGTTCATTGCTAAAAAGACATGAAGGATTGTTGCCATAAATTTTCACCATATCTATAGGCAAGTTCGGATAAGGTTTTGGCTTGAAAAAGATTGAGTTTACAGTTCTGTCCTTGCGTCAATGACCAATCAGCAAGGTCTTCATTTAAAGCTTTTAGCGGCGCAATGCAGCTTGCATACAATAACTCTTGTTCTGTCATCCCCATTTTTTTCATGCCCAAATGCAGTAAAAAAGGCCAAGACATGCTGGGCTGTGAGCCAGGGTTGTAATCTGAGCTGATGGCTGGTTTGACACCGGTCGGACGAATGTCTTGCATGTGGACAAAACCTTCATTGATGTAAAAACTGGTGGCCGGCAAATAAACCACTTGCACGCCTGCGGCGTGTAGTGCTTTGAGTTGCTTAAGGGTGGTGTGGCGACAATGATCAACGCTGACAATTTTATGTTTGGCAGCAATGTCGGCAGCGCCTAGGTTTTTGATCTCATCAATATGAGCTTTAACGTTTAAGTTTAAGCTGCGACAGTGTTGAATAATATCTTGTAAGTCTTGCGCTGAAAAAAAACCGTCATCAATAAAGATATCAACAAAGTCTGCTAACTTTTCTTTGGCAATTAAAGGTAAAGATTGGCTGTAAATTGCATTAAGATAATCTTGTTTTGGGATGCCTTTGGGGATAGCGTGCGCACCCATATATGTGATCCAAAGCTTTATTGGAGAATCCTTTTGTACTTGTTTGAGTAAGCGCAATTGACGGATTTCCTGTTCATGGCTAAGGCCATAACCGGTTTTGATTTCTAAACCACAAACACCTTGCACCTGAAATTTTTGGATGCGTTGTTTAAGTAAGGATAGGAGTTCATCATCGCTGGCTTGTTTGGTTGCTGCGTGCGTGGAAAGAATACCGCCACCTGCCTTGGCAATATCTAGATAAGATTTTCCTTGGCATTTCATCTCAAATTCATGGGCACGGTTACCGGCAAAAATACTATGCGTATGACAATCAATCAATGCCGGGAGTCCAAGTAAATTTTGACCATCAATGCTTTTAACAGCTTCATTGATTTGAATGGGCTTGTCAGAAACGTGTTCAAGTTTACCATCTGCATCAATGACAACATGGCAGTCTTGCATTTGCACAATCTGACCCTTGGCATCAAAATGTTGCAACTTACGTAAATGAGAGATTAAAGTTTTCATGTTTATTTTTTGTTGGCCATGGGGATGTGAATATTATGCGCTTGAGCAAAGTCAAGCGCTTGTTCATAGCCTGCATCACAATGGCGTAAAACCCCCATTTGTGGGTCATTGTTTAGAACTCTGCTTAAACGTTGTTTGCATGCTTCGCTGCCATCAACCAAAACCACTAAACCTGCATGTTGTGAGTAGCCCATACCCACACCGCCGCCATGATGGAAGCTGACCCAAGTTGCACCGCTGGCAGTAGCGGACATCAAGTTAAGTAAAGGCCAGTCTGATACAGCATCAGAGCCGTCTTTCATGCCTTCTGTTTCTCTATTTGGACTAGCCACAGAGCCACAATCTAAATGATCTCTGCCAATCACAATGGGTGCTTTAAGCGTAGCATTGGCCACCAATTCATTAAATTTTAAAGCCGCTTTTTGTCTTTGCCCATACTTGAGCCAGCAGATACGACTGGGCAGGCCCTGAAAAGGAATATGCTCTTTGGCGGCCAGGAGCCAGTTTTTAAGTTTTTCTTCTTCTGGAAACAGTTCTAGTAAAGCTTGATCGCAGTGTTCAATGTCTTGTGGATCACCGCTTAAAGCTGCAAACCTGAAAGGTCCAGAGCCTTCACAGAACAGGGGTCTAATGTATTTGGGTACAAAGCCCTCAAAACGAAAGGCATCTTGCATGCCGTGTTCTTTTGCAAAGCCACGCAGGTTGTTGCCGTAATCAAAGGTATGGGCGCCGCGGTCCATTAATTCATTCATTAAGCTGACGTGTTTGATCATGGTATCTAAGCTTTTTTGCGTATAGCTTTGTGGGTCACTCTGTCTTAAGTCCAAAGCGGCTTGCATATTCATGCCTTCAGGCACATAGCCATTTAAAGGGTCATGGGCTGAGGTCTGATCAGTGAGCAAGTCAGGCGTAATATTTCTATCCAACAAAGCTTGCAAGAGTTCAACGGCATTGCAATGCACACCAATAGAGGTATTACGTTTTTGTTGGGTATGCTCTAAGGCCAAATCAATGGCTTCATCAATGGAGCCAGCCATAATATCCAAGTATTTATCGTCTAAACGTCTTTGAATTCGAGCCTTATCAATATCAGCACTTAAGGAGCAAGCTTTGGCTATTTTTGCCGCCAAGGGCTGGGCACCGCCCATACCTCCAAGGCCAGAAGTGACCACAAGTTTACCCGCCAAGTTATCTTGTTGATAATGTTTTTGAGCTGCTGCAGCAAAGGTTTCATAGGTGCCTTGAATAATGCCTTGACTGCCAATGTAAATCCATGAGCCCGCGGTCATTTGTCCGTACATCATCAGACCTTTTTGATCCAGTTCATGAAAATGTTCCCAATTGGCCCATTTGGGCACCAGGTTGGAATTGGCAATCATGACTCTGGGTGCATCTGCATGGGTTTGAATGACGCCCACCGGTTTACCGGATTGCACTAAAAGGGTTTGATTGTCTTCAAGTTGGCACAATTCATATAAAATAGCTTCTAAACAGTCACGGTTGCGAGCAGCCTTGCCGGTGCCGCCATAGACAACCAGTTGTTCTGGGGCTTCGGCCACTCTATGGTCTAAGTTGTTGAGCAACATGCGCAACACTGCTTCCTGTTGCCAACCTTTGGTATGCAATGCTGATCCAGTAGGGGCTTCTATGTGGGCCAAGTCTAAATTTTTAATAAAGTCGGTATTCATATAGATTAAAGATATACATGATTCCTAAAGAATCACAAATATGTTAGGGGTAGACCATGCACAATGAATTTGAGTTGGATGGATACAATCTGCATTTAGAGAATATTGCTGTTTTTGCTCAACAGAGTGCTGGTGAATGCACTCAGTTTAGTTTTTCTCAAGAGGCTAAAGTTAGAGTTAAAAAAGCACGGGACTATGTTTTAGATTGTGTTGAAAAAGGAGCCCCAGTGTACGGGATCAATACCGGTTTTGGGTCTTTATCTTCAGTCAATATTGCAGCCAAGGATACGGCGGAGTTACAAGTCAATTTGATTCGTTCGCATTGTACAGGGGTGGGTAAGCCTTTATCTAGAAAAATTGTTCGAGCTATGATGCTCATTCAAACACAAAGTCTTCTTAAGGGTCACTCTGGTGTGCAAGAAAATATCATTCAAAGGCTCATTGACTTTTTAAACCATGACATTATACCCGTGGTTCCAGAGAAAGGCTCCGTTGGTGCTTCTGGGGATTTAGCACCTTTGGCGCATGTTGCCTACTGTTTAATGGGTGAAGGGAAGGTTGTTTATCAAGGCACGATCATGCAAGCCAGCCAGGCTATGCAACAACTTGGTTTAAAACCTGTTGTTTTAGGCCCTAAAGACGGCATTGGCTTGATCAATGGGACGCATTTGATGGCTGCGCAAGCCGTTATAGCCGTAAACCATGCAGAGTATCTGATGGATACGGCCGACTTTATTTTGGCCATGAGTTTGGATGCTTTGCAAGGCTCCATCAGAGCTTTTGATGAAGACTTGCATGCTCTTAAAGCCCATCCTGGGCAAGTAGAAACAGCGCAACGAGTCAGGCAGTATCTTAAAGGTTCAGATATTTTAAAAAACCATGAAAATTGTACACGCGTGCAAGATCCATATTCTTTGCGGTGTGCTGCACAAGTGTATGGAGCCTGCAAACAAACCTTACGCCATGCCAAGGATGTTTTGAACACTGAGTTGCAAGCAGTTACCGATAACCCTATTATTTTTGCAGACAAAGGTGAGAGTATTTCTGGAGGCCATTTTCATGGCCAGGCTTTGGCCTTTATCATGGATTACTTGGCGATGGGCTTGGCAGAAGTCTGTAATATCGCAGAACGCCGGGTGACCAAGTTACTCAACCCCACGTTTTCACAGTTGCCGGCATTTTTGGCTAAGGGTTCAGGTTTGCACAATGGTTTGATGATTGCCCAATACACCATGGCATCATTGGTGGCAGAAAACAGAATTTTTTGTCATCCTGCCTCAGTGGACTCTGTTTCAACCAGCAATGATAAAGAGGATCATGTGTCCATGGGGCCCAATGCCGGCAGAAAGCTGATACAAGTCATAGATAATACTTATCATTGTTTGGCCATTGAAGCCCTGTGTTCAGCAGAAGCCATTGAATTGCTTAGGCCTTTAAAAAGCTCTCATAGCATAGAAACAGCCGTAACCGTTATTAGAGAAAAATGTCCCCAAGCCAATGAAGACCGATACTTAAGCCAAGATATTGAGGTTGTTGAGGATTTGATTCGACAAAAAAATCTGTACGTATGAGAGGCATGCATGCCCAAAAAAAGTGAGAAATGTTTATCTGTTCATGGATTTGAAATAACACAAAGCTTGCTTGCAAGCTTTGTGCGTATATGTTAAGTGGCAGCACTTACTTAACCATTTTATGATCTCAAATAAAGTGCGGAAGTATTCGCAAAAAATTATTGAGATAAAAAAGTTTGATGGGAAAGCTTAATGTTATGCTTTTTCCCTGGGTGGTATGACCGCAAGCGGCATAAGTAATTACAGTTAGGAGATAATGATGAAAAAAGATATTCATCCAGAATACAATACCGTTAACGTTTCTTGTACATGTGGAAACTCATTTGAAACCCGCTCTACCGTTGACGAAATTAGAGTTGAGATTTGTTCAGCTTGTCACCCTTTTTATACAGGTAACCAACGTTTGGTTGATACTGAAGGTCGTATCGATCGCTTTAAGAAAAAGTACGGCAGCAAGTAAGCTTAAGCTTACGCGTTGTATGATGATCATTTGTTAAGGGACTTTGCGTGCTGGAACATTTAAAAGATGTTGAAAAGCGTTTTGAAGATTTATCAAAGCAATTGTCCCTACCAGAAGTTGTTAGCAATCAAAATCAATTTCAAAAACTATCCAAAGAGTACGCTGACTTAAAAGAGTTGGTTGAAACCTACAGACAATACAAAAAAATCACCGAAGAAATAGAAGGTGCCAAGGAAATGGTAGAGTCATCTGAAGATCCAGACATGGCCAATTTGGCTAAAGCTGAACTGGAAGAGTTAGAGAAACAAGATGAAGCGTTGGTTCGTCAGCTCAAATTACTCTTACTGCCCAAAGACCCTAATGATGATAAAAATGTCATGTTGGAAATCAGAGCCGGTACCGGTGGCGATGAAGCAGCTTTATTTGCTGCGGATATGTTGCGTTTGTATCTCCGCTATGCTGAAAATCTCAATTGGAAAACGGAAGTCATGTCTAAAAATGAAACCGGCTTGGGTGGTATCAAAGAAATTGTTGTTTTGATTCAAGGGCAAGGGGCTTACAGCCAACTGAAATATGAAAGTGGCGTGCACAGAGTCCAGAGAATACCGCAAACAGAAACCAGTGGTCGTGTTCATACCTCTGCCGTCACCGTGGCTATTTTGCCTGAAGCCGACGATGTTGATGTTAAAGTGGAAGACAAAGATTTAAAAATAGATGTCATGCGTGCGGGCGGACCTGGAGGCCAGAGTGTAAATACCACAGACTCGGCGGTGAGAATTACCCATGTTCCATCAGGCATTGTGGTTATTTGTCAGGATGAAAAATCCCAACACAAAAACAAAGCCAAGGCCTTAAAAGTTTTAAAGTCAAGATTACTAGAAGCAGAGATTGCCAAAAAACAAGAAGAAGAATCTTCCAATAGAAAGTCTATGATTGGTAGTGGCGATAGAAGTGAACGGATTCGTACCTATAACTTTCCTCAAAATCGATTGACCGATCACAGAATAGGCTTAACCTCACATAAGTTGGATTTGATCATGGAAGGTGATTTGGCAGAGATTATTACGGCTTTAAGAACATCATTTCAAGCGGAACAACTTAAAGACGCAGCCCTTTAAACCCAATCATTATGACTGTTACAGAAGCCATTGCTTGGGGGAAATTAAAATTATCGGATGCTGAAAAAGACGATGCAGCTATAGCTCCTAGTATTTTTTTAGAAAAAATTTTAGAATGCAGCAACGCACAATTGTATTTGAACAATAATGTTGAGTTAAATGTACAACAAGAAGAAACCTACAAAAACTATATCACTCAAAGAGCGCAAGCCAAACCCTTAGCCTATATCATTGGTGAAAAAGAATTTTATGGACTTATGTTTAAGGTGAATGAACATGTTCTGATACCTCGCCCTGAAACAGAACTGATTGTTGATGAAGTATTGCGCCTAAACACCAAAGGATATGATTTTAAAAAAATTATGGATGTAGGCACTGGCAGTGGTGTCTTGGCCATTACACTCAAACATTATTTAAAGAATTCTGAAGTTTCAGCCATTGATATCAGTGCTGATGCTTTAAATGTAGCACAGTCCAATGCCCAGAAGCATGCAGTTGAGATTGAATGGTTTATTTCAGACCTTTTGCATGAGCTAAAGGATTCTTATGATTTAATTGTTGCCAATTTACCCTATATTCCATGGCAGGATCAATCTAAGCTTAGTCAAGAAGTGTTGCAAGAACCGGAAAAAGCCTTGTTTGCGGAACAAGAAGGTTTGGCTTTGTATGAAGAATTAATTGAACAAGCCAAGCAGCATCTGACTGCACAAGGTATGATGATCTGTGAATTTGGCATCAATCAAAGTCAAGCCGTGCACAAAGTTTTTGAGCAAAATGATTTTACCGTGTTAAACTGCATCAAAGATTTAAGTGAGATTGACAGAGTGATTATAGCTCAGAAAAGGTAGCCGGTTACTTTGGGTACTTTTATGTATTATTTGGTACCTAAAGTAACCGGCTACCTTTGGGTACCTTTTTTAGAAAGAGAGTCGATGTGTTGGAAAAATTAACAATTGAAGGGGGTCACGTTTTAAAAGGGGAAGTTAGCATTAGTGGTGCCAAAAATGCAGCCTTGCCCATGATGTGTTTACCGCTTCTTACAGAAGAACCCTGCACTTTAAGTAATGTACCTAACTTACAAGACGTTAAGGGTTTATTGAGTATTTTGAATCATTTGGGCGTTGAAAGTTTTTTTGAACAAGGGCCAAGCACCCTTGTTTTATCGGGTAAAAAATTACAGGCCAAAGAAGCGCCTTATGAAATGGTGCGCAAAATGCGAGCTTCCATTTTAATTTTAGGCCCTTTATTGGCCAGATTTGGAGAAGCAAAAATATCCTTGCCAGGAGGCTGTGCGATTGGTGTGAGACCTGTGGATCAGCATCTAAAAGCTATGGAGTCAATGGGGGCAGAGATTAGAGTAGAAAATGGGTATGTTTTTGCTAAGGCAAAGCAACTTAGGCCAACGGACTTTACTTTTTCTATGGTCACGGTGACCGGAACCATGAATGCTCTGATGGCAGCGGCATTGATTTCTTCTGGTAAGAGTACTTTTAGAAACTGTGCTTTTGAACCTGAGGTTGTTCAATTGTGTCAAATGCTGTCTGTTATGGGCTGTCAAATTGAGGGCATGGGAACATCAACCGTGCATATTCAGGGTACAAGCCATTTATCAGGATTTAAGTGCGATTTAATTCCTGATCGAATTGAGGCTGGAACGTATGCGATGGCCTCGGGTATTACGGGCGGAGAAATTTTTCTAAGAGGCTGTGATAAACAAGCTTTGGCTAAGGTCTTTGATGCACTTAGTCTCTGTGGTCTGGAGTCTTTGTCCAAAGATGGCGGTGTGTGGGTTAAAGCCAGTGGCAGTCTCACCGCCTATTCAATGACTACAGAAGTTTATCCAGGTTTCCCAACGGACTTGCAAGCGCAATACATGGCTTTGATGACGCTTGCTCAAGGAGAATGCCGTGTTGAGGAAACCATCTTTGAAAATAGGTTTATGCACGTTGCAGAGCTCAATCGCATGGGTGCCAATATTGAAATTGATGGTTCAGTGGCACATATTAAAGGCGTCAAACAATTAACCGGAGCGCCAGTCATGGCAACTGATTTACGAGCAAGCGCAGGCTTGGTTTTGGCTGGTTTAGCAGCTAAAGGAACAACTGAAGTTATGCGAATTTATCATTTGGATAGGGGCTATGTGAGTATGGAAAAAAAACTGAGTCACTTGGGAGCCAAAATTCAAAGGCTCCCACAGTAAAATACATTTATTTTTTATAAATAAGATTTTAGAAGTTAATGGTTGCTATACCTGACTCATGTTCTATAAATTCTCTAAGCTGATTGCCATATGTAACTGCAAAATCTTTGAGCCGGTTATTATTTGCATTTCTCATTAGTGAGTATGAAAAGAACTCATTGAGTAAAACAAACTCGTTTTCAACATCATAAATCATGTTGAGTTGATTTTTAATCCATTCTTTTTGTGTAGGGGTTAGGTGGTTATTCCAATATTTTTTAACAGCGTCTTGAATGGACCGATATTCAAAGTATTGAGCATGTAGGGCTTCATGACTAAGCACTTGTTCAGCCGGGTAAGCATTTTGTAGAGAGACCGTTATAATATGAAAATCAGCTCCTTCTTGAGTTTGCATCTGTTTTTTCACAATAGGAACCAATACATTGTTTTTAAAAGCACTTTCAGCTTGCGAAAGCTTAATATCATCCTCAGATGCAGCATTAAAAAAACCCAGTATTGCAGGACTTGAAATATCGTGACCACCAACTTCTTCATACATAAACTGTAACCAAGGAGTATCAAAATCTACAATTGTTCCAGCAGAAATTTCAGCAACCCCTTCAGAAAATAAAGAGATTCTTCCAAAAATTTGATTTTGATCTTCTTGTTTGTATGAAACACAAAGGTACGTATTTGGAACTTCAACAGCAGGGTAGCATTGTGTAGGAGAAATAAGGGAATACCGATCAATGTTGTTTTTAGTTATAGCGGACAAAGCGTATTGCTGCCATTCATTCTTTAAACTGACTCTTAAACCTTTAAAGTCCTTATTAAGGCTAAAAGCGTTATCAATAAACTGAATTTGATCAGAAATATTTTTTTCGGTAAATTGGTTCTGAGCAGATAAGTTTACAAAAAAAGTACAAAAAACTGTGTATAGAAATAAGCGTTTCATTTTGCTTTGCCTCCAAGTATTATTTCGTTTAATTTTTTAAAATCGCTTCATTTTTATAGCACGGCGCGTAATTTATCAAGTAAATACTCGTTATAATGAATTCTGCTAAAGATATTTAAAACCTTACGAAAGCTATTTTTTTTGATATGGGTGGAACTAGGTCACAATTATGAGCTGGTTAAATAAATTTAAAGCCCCAAGAATATCCAATGAAACCAAAAAGCGTGAGGATGTTCCAGAAGGTTTGTGGGAAAAATGCCCATCTTGTCAGGAAGTTTTGTTTGCGCAAGACTTGGCTAAAAATTTAATGGTGTGTTCAAACTGCCAACACCATTTTAAATTGACAGCCAGGCAAAGAATTGACTGTATCGTTGATCCAGATAGTTTTGAAGAAATTGATCATGAATTAAAGCCTATAGACCCTCTGCATTTTAAAGACAGTAAAAAATACAGTGATCGAATTAAATCAACAGCCAAAAACCTTCCCAATGAAAACGAAGCTTATATTTATGGCAAAGCCAAAATAAAAGGTAAGGACTTTGTTTTAGGATCATTTGTGTTTGAATACATGGGGGGAAGCATGGGCTCCGTGGTAGGAGAAAAGCTTACCCGGACTTATGAATTGGCTTTAAAAGAAAAAAAGCCGGTGTTGGTGATTACAGCCTCAGGTGGAGCCAGAATGCAGGAGGGGATTTTATCGCTCATGCAGATGGCCAAATGTTCAGCCGCCATCAAAAAACTTAAAAAAGCAGGTATTCCCTATGTTGTTTTACTGACCCATCCGACTACAGGAGGTGTAGCAGCATCCATGGCCATGCTGGGAGATGTTCATTTGGCAGAGCCCAATGCATTGATTGGTTTTGCAGGACCTAGAGTGATTGAACAAACCATCAAGCAAACCTTGCCTGAAGGCTTTCAACGCTCAGAGTTCCTGTTAGAACACGGGATGGTGGATAGGATTGTGCACCGTAAAGATTTGAGGAATACGCTGGACTTTTTTATTTCCAGTTTAGGTTACAAGCTTTATGCCGAAAAAAAGCCAGACATTAAAGTTGTTGTTTCAGAAAAATAGATGGTGAAGTGGGGCTTGACGTTTTTTCTCAAGCGTATAAAGTAGAATGAATGAGGAAAGTTGTCATGAAGATGGATATAGCCGATACCTTTGGTGAGCTTTACAAATTAAACTTTATTTTAGACGAAGGTCGTAAAGGCAATCACTTATTGTTCAGTTTGGATATGATAAGGCAAACGTTCCGTGATGAGCACGATAGTTTGTTAGATCTGTTTGAAGGTAGGATTGAAGAAATTAATGATGTGCTCAATGATCTATTATTGCTGGATAATTTTGAAGAAAAAAAAGCATATTTACAAAGCTTGGATAATGAATTGCAAAAAGCCATGATTTTTGGCTATTTCCAATTGCTTGATGGTCAGATCAATGATGAGATCGTTGAGCCTACGGTGCATTAATCGACGTTAATTTTTTAATCTTGAAATTGAAATAAAACAAAGCATTCCTGATTGCCTTTGGGGCCTTTGATGTGGGCGTCGCTTTTTGCCATGTACTTAAAAGGAAGATTGTTTTCAATCTCGGCAATACAAGCTGTAATTAAGCTTTGTCTTAGCGTTTCATCTTTAATCACGCCTTTGTTCAGATCTTTGGCTTGTGCCTGAAATTGGGGCTTGATGAGTGCTACAACTTGACTTTGCTTATGAAGAGCTTGGGTAATATGAGGGATAACTTTTTCTAAAGCTATAAATGAACAATCAATCACCACCAGATCAACGGTTTGACTTAAGTCAATTGGAGAAAAAGTTTTTTCTGCATTAAAGTCTTTAACGTGAAGCGATTCTCGCCAGGATACTTTTGGATGTTGGTGCAGTTTGTAATGGAGCTGATTCTTACCCACATCAATACAATAAACATGTTGGGCATCGTGTTGCAGCAAGTAATCTGTAAAACCACCGGTGGATGCTCCTACATCCAAGCAAATAAGGTCCTTTGGCTGAATATTAAAATCTTTGAGGGCTCCAGCCAACTTAAGACCTCCACGGCTGACATAAGTAGGGATGATGTTTTTAATATGGATAAGGCTATCTTGCGCAACCTTATGTCCTGGTTTGCTTTGTTTTTCTTCGCCAATATAAACTTCTCCTGCCATAATCATGGCTTGAGCTTTGGTCTTAGAGTCGGCTAAATGCTGATCAACCAAGAGTTGATCAAGACGAATTCGGGTATTTTTTTTTTTAACCATACTGCCTATTGCTGATCATCTATGATTTTCGTTCAATAATAAATGTACTTAAGCACTCTAGGTTATGGTGTTTTAATTCTAAAGCTTTAAGATTACCTAAAATAGATTGAAGCAGATGATGCATGGTGTTTTGAGCTTGCTCAAGACCCAGTATTGAAACATAGGTACTTTTATGATGTTCAAGATCGCTGTTGGCATTTTTACCTAAAGTTTGTGAGTCTTGGGTCACATCCAAAATATCATCGGCCACTTGGAAGGCAAGACCAATTTCATTGGCCAGTGTACTGAGCTTTTCTTGTTTTTGGGAATTTAAATCAAAGGCAATGGCAGGTGCGACCAAGGCGGCATTAATTAAGGCTGCTGTTTTGCCCATGTGAATTTGTTCAAGCGTATGTTGATCTAAATTTGGGTTGTTTTCATGAAGAAGGTCTAGCATTTGTCCTCCCACCATGCCACATGCACCAGACTTTTGACTGATATATGACATGATTTGAGTTTTTTTCTCTGCGCTAAGATCCCATTGAGGAGAAGATAAAATTTCAAAAGCCATATTTAATAAGGCGTCTCCGGCAAGAATAGCCGTGGCTTCATCAAAAGCAATATGACAGGTTGCTTGACCGCGACGTAAACTGTCATCGTCCATGGCAGGTAAGTCATCATGAATAAGAGAGTAAGTATGAATGCACTCTATGGCCGCTGCAATGGGCGTGATTTGATCAATGTTCTTTGCACCTAAGTCTTTTGCTAGAGCAAAACTCAATGCTGGTCTAATACGTTTTCCTCCGGCAAATAAGCTGTATTCACACGCCTCCTTTAAACGAGGAGATAAATTGTTATGTTGTTTTAGATAGGTCTTAAGATAACGATCACAGCAATCTTTGCTAAACTGCAAAAGTTGGGTAAGTTGTGGAGACGTCATCGCGATTAATCAGCCAGGTCTTGTTTTTTCAGTTGTTGCATTAGCTGATCAACTTTTTCTTCAGCTTCAGTAATTTGTTGGGTACAAGTTTTTGACAGGTTGATTCCTTTTTCAAACAAGTCCAAAGATTTTTCTAAGGGCATATCTTTGGATTCAAGTTGATTGACAATAGATTCTAGCTCATCCAAAGCCACTTCAAAGGCAAGTTTTTTAGATTTTTTTTCGACCATTGTTGTTATCCTTCAAGAAAAATTCTACTCACATAAAAACTGACCAAAATAAGAAAGCCGCCCAAGAGAAAGAGAAGCGTATGTCCAAAAACTCGACGCCGTTTTTTAATTTCACTGATGGATAAACCCATTATAATAATACAAAACCCCAAAAATACAGTTTCTAAGGTGATGGTGTAGATAAAATTAAGAATGTTTTGTGTACTCCAGCCAAACATGATTGGCAGAAATAGCATAAAATGATCGTCTAGTCGATAGCAATAGTTATGTCATAGCTTTTGATCGCACAGCTCTTAATGCAATTTTTCAATAATGGTCTGTAAATTAAAATAAGCTTTTTTTTGTTAAAGTAGATAATACGGAAGTTTTTCATGACGCATGAGGAGGAGCGTGTTAATATTGCCCAGTCTTGAAAGAAAATCAGGTGTATAAATTATCTAATGGTTTGAATGTCTTGCTGTGTCCGCGCCCAGATGAAAAATTGGTGTGCTCTATGCTGTGGGTCAATGTTGGCTATGAACATGAGTCCAAGCATAATTTGGGTATAGCGCATATGCTAGAGCATTTGTATTATCGAAAAAAAATCATAGATCATACAGGGAATAAAAGTAGTGTGTTGCAAAGCATGCGTAAATATGGCGCTGTGCACAATGCCGTTACAGCTCAAGACCATACACATTTTTATGCAGTAACTACAAAAGAAAACTTCTTCCCAATTGTTTCTGCACAACTGCAAGCGATATTATCCAATCACTATGACAATGAAGATTTACAACTGGAAAAATCAGTCATATTTGAGGAATTGAAAAAAAAGCTTTTTAATTCACACATTCAAGGCCGAGAAGCTCTTTTATCCATGATTTTTCCTGACAATGACGGCTTAAAAGAGCGCAGTCTAAAGGACAAGACCATTGATTTAGAGTTAAAAGACATTAAAGACTTTCATCAGCACTATTATCAAGCGCAAAATATAAACTTATGTATTTATGGCAGTTTTAGCCCAGATCAAACACTAGAGCATTTGGAGCAGTGTTTAAAGGATAGGGTTGAAGAAATGAGTATAGAAAAAAATTCAGCGCAAGCAGCTAACATCAACTCTAAACCAAGTGTATTAAGTCATAGTTTGAATTACAAACGTGTTTTATTTGATCAAGCTCATAGTCATTGTAAATTTGGCTTTGAATTTCCTCTTAACTTAAATCGTATGATTTTGGCAGACTTACTTGCCATTATGTTAGGCAAAGGGAAAAGTAGTATTTTAGGAAAAAACTTTGGTGATCATGCAGGCAGTACAGTTTTACACTTTAATCAAAAAAGTGTTTTTTTATTAGAAGCAGAGTGTGAAGTTAGAAATTTAGCGCAAACACAAGAGATACTCCTGAGTAGTTTGTATGCTCTTGCAAAAGACATCAATGAGAACACTGACTTGGTCAAAAGTGATATGCAAAAAGCAAAAAACATATTGCATAGCAATTACTTTTCTCAAGACTTAAGCCTGATTAACGCAACTTACAAGCAGTGCTACATGAATCATTGTTTGCAGCAATTAGCTTTGGATCATGATGAAATAAGTTATTTAGAGACCTTAAAAAATATACAGTTAAAAGATGTACAGCAGTTTATTCACGATTATTTAAATTTCTCTCAAGCCAAAATTTTAGAAATGGTTCCCAAACATATGGGTCATGCTTATGAAGCTGAACAGAAAATAGCCTCTCTACAAAAGCGAATTGATCAGTACCTCAACAGTTATAACAGCAAAAAAGTTGAAAACACGGAATCCTCAGAAGTTTTAGAGCATACCTTTTTTACTGAGCAAAGCGTTGAATCAAATGAGCAAGATAGGTTTAGGCAACAAAGTTTTGCTTGTGGCGCACAGCTGATCTACTGTCAAAAACCAAAAGTGCAAATGGCAAATCTAAGCATTCGTTTTAAAGGTGGCCGTTTAGAAGAAACTTTTACAAGCAGTGGGTATACCAATGCGTCTTTAGGCTTGTTGGCACAAGCAACCATGCATCAAAGTCAACTTGAATTTAAAGATAACCTAGAAGCGCATGGTATACAATTAAGCTATGATGCATCTGCAGATCACTTTGGTTACTCCATGACCTTACCTCAAGTTAATTTAAAACAAGGTTTAAGGACGATCTCAGATATGATCATGGAACCTTATGTTAATGCTGACCTGTTGGAACAAGAAAAAAACAAAATTTTTAATCAACTCGCGGGTATTGAAAAAGATTTATTCTTTAAACCTGTAGAACTTTTTTATCAGGCCCTGATGGGAATTCACCCTTACGCATGGCCACGATATGGACATGCGGCTTCAATCATGAACGTGAATGCTGAAAATATTTTAGATTGGCATAAAGAACATTTTTGTTTGTCTAATATGGTTATTGCTTACGTTGGCCCTGCACCTTATGCACAAGTCCAAGAAATGGTATTGTCACAGTTTGATTTAAATTCTGGTGTGAACAAGGAAGAAAAAAAAGGTGTATTATCATTTATGCCGCCACGTAGCCCAGTAGAAAATATTGCGATGACTAAAGGATCGCAAGTCGGCTTTGTTTTTGGTTTTAAAGGTGTTAAATTTAATGATAACGATAAAGTTGTTTTAGATTGTTTGGCACATATTTTATCAGGTTTGGGTGGAAGGCTGTTTAATGAGCTTAGGGATAAACGAGCTTTGGTTTATCAAAGTATGGCTTACAACATTGCGTTGCTTAAAGCGGGAGCTTTTTTTGTTTATGCTAAAACCAACTTAAAGCATGAAGAGGAAGTGAAAAACAGAGTTTTGGTTGAATTTGAGCGACTTAAAAGCCAAGTTGTCTCTCAACAAGAGCTTAGTGAAGCTATAGAGTGTGCTATTTGTCAACATGCGGTAGATATGCAAGCTTCAAGTAGTTTGGCCTATTTAATGGCTGAATCCGCAATCAATGGTGGTCAAATGCAAGACTTGTTTGAATATGAACACAAGTTAAAAAAAGTTAATATTGGTCAAGTTAATGAATGTGCAAATAAAATTTTTGATTTGGATCATAGTGCTATAGGTGTTTTAAGAGGCAAAGCATGACTTTGGAACAATTTATTGATCAATATAAATGTGATAATGCTCAAGCTATAAGTGTTGTTGTTTTTTGCCAAGAATCAAATATTTTTGCTTGTACTCAAAAGTTAAAAGACCTTGAACAATCAGAACATATAAAAATTGTGATCCAGCCATGTCCTTATGAGGGGATTGAGTTTTTATTCAGAACACCAATGAATATTCCTCAATCTTTCTTAGGAGAAGAGACAGATTTTTTTTGGCAGGGCGTGTTTATCAAGCGAGTTGATTTACTCAAGCAAGCAAGTTTGGCACATTACTCTTTTTGGCTTGCCATTTTACAGCAAGAGATAGCTCAACTTGAACAAGCAAAAAAGGAACTATTAACATGCATAGTAAGCAACTAAAATTAAATTGGAGTTATTTTATTCTTGGCCTAAGCTTTTTGATTTTAGGATCATGTGCATCACAGTTTTCAACTGTGGATCGTAGGCAAAGACAAAAAAAAGTTTTTAGACTGTTTACACAAAGCCCACTAAAAACATTGCATCCAGGTCAACTCAAAACATATACTGAAACCATATTAGGTTTACAGCTACATGAGCCTCTATTGTATGTTGTTCCTGAGACAGGAAAGATTGTTCCTTTGGCAGCAGAAAGCTATAGCCAGAGTTTTGATGAAAAAAGCATTACGTTTAAACTCAGGTCTGATTTAAAATGGTCAAATGGCCAAGACATAACAGCGGATGACTATGTTAATACTTTAAACTACATCTTAAATAAAAATAATAAGAGCCCGCATATTACAAAATTAATTCATATTAAAGGGGCTCAAAAACTAATTGAAGGTGAAATTCTATCGCCAAATGAATTGGGTGTGCAATCTTTAGGGAAAAGAATAATTAAAATTCAATTTGAACATTATGATTTAAGAACTATTATGTTGTTTGCTCGACCATGGACAGGGCCTTTGAGAAAAATTAACACTATGGATTCTTTACAAACACAACAAGACTTTTCATCATGGGTAGGCAATGGTTTGTTTATTCCAGTAAGAAAAAATAGTGAAGTTATTTTATTGCGTAAAAACCCTTATCATCGATGGGCCAGTAAAATTGAACTAGATGAAATCAGTCTTTTTTACAATAAAAGTTTAGAAAATATAGAGAAAGTAGGACCTCAACAAGTTCATGTAGTTGGAAACAGAGGTTTTTCAATTGATTTTGATGAGTATAAAAATCATTTTGTACAGCATGGTTATAAGTATATTTATGAGCCAGATTTATTAACCATGTTTTTAAGGCTTAATAATAAGCATCAGAATTTACAGGACGTTGCTATCCGTAGAGCAATTGCCATGTCAATCAATAGAGATTTTATTAAACAATCCTTACACTTTAACAATTATCAGGCAGCGTATTCAATGATGCCCAAAAATGTTTTGGGATATCAACCGCCATTGGGATTTTCATTTTCAAAAACAAGAGCTATAAATGAACTTGAAAGCTTGGGTTACTGTGTTGAGAAGGGTCGGAAAAACTGTAAAAAATTAGGAGAATTACAGTTTATGTATGTTGATACGGCTCGCAATGAAAAAATAGCTTTGGCAATTCAACAACTTTTTTTAAATGCTTTGCCCTTTAAAAGAGTAGTTTTACAAGCCGAAAAACAAAGCAAATTTGATCAAAGAGTTGTTAAAGGTGATTTTGATATAGCCATTGATACAGTGGGAGCTTTACCTGATAATGCATTCGGCATTTTGGAAGCCTTTTTACCCAGCAGAGCCAGTGCGGGTAGTTTTTATCATATTGGTTTTGAGAAAACTTTGAAAAAGGCTTTTACTCATGAGTACTGGCCTCAAGTTTTGCAAGGAATTAGGCAGGCTGAAGGTGTTCTTTTAGATAGTGTTGAGCTGGTTCCCATTTTTCATATTACCACTGGCCGTGTTATCAGTAATAAAGTTAAGGGATTTAAGCCCAATATTTTTTCTGAACAAGTGTATTCAACCATTAATATTAAATAATAATATAAAATTAAGGAGCATAGGATGATTCGTAATAATATTTTAGAATGTGTGGGAGACACTCCAATTGTTCGTTTAAATAAAATTGGTCAAAACTTTGAACATGAGCTTTTGGTAAAAGTTGAGTTTTTTAATCCAGGAAGTTCAATTAAGGATAGAATTGCCAAGCAAATGGTAGATGATGCGGTTGCTGAAGGTAAATTAAAAGAAGGCGGCACAATCATAGAGTGTACTTCAGGAAATACAGGAATGGGACTAGCAATGGTAGCCTGTGTAAAAGGGTTTAAATGCATATGCGTGATGCCGGATAAAGTATCTAATGAAAAAATAAAAATTTTAGAAGCCATGGGGTGTCAAGTTGTGGTGACACCAACTGCGGTAGAACCTGATGATCCTAGAAGTTATTACTCGGTAGCAAAAAAATTGGCAGAAGAAACTGAAAACTCATTTTATGTTGATCAATACCACAATCCTTCTAACCCAAAGACACATTTACTTAGTACTGGACCTGAAATTTACCAACAGCTTGGAGGCGAGCTGGATTATTTGGTCGTGGCTAGTGGAACCGGAGGAACTTTGTGTGGAACAGCAAAATATTTAAAAGAAAAAATTCCACATTTAAAAGCCATTTGTATCGATCCTATTGGCTCCATATATTATGATTATTTTAAAACTGGTGAAATACCTAAAGTGGTAACAAGTTATAAAGTGGAAGGTTTTGGTGAAGACTTCATGCCAGATACCATTGATTTTGATTTGATCGATGATGTCATTCAAGTATCTGATAAAGAGTGCTTTGATATGACTAGAGAGTTGGCTGCCAAAGAAGGTATTTTTGCTGGCGGATCATGCGGTGGAGCTATTGCTGGCGGCTTGAAAGTAGCAGAAAAAACAGAAGGTAAGAAAAGATTTTTAATGATTTTACCGGATAGCGGTTCACGGTATATAAGCAAAGTTTATGATAATACCTGGCTAAAAGAAAACGGTTATATCTAATGATGGATAAAACAAAGCTCAATTTTGCAAGTAAGGCTATTCATGTTGGTCAAGAACCGGATGAAAAAACAGGATCAGTTATTGTTCCACTGTATCAGACCAGCACGTATGCACAAAAGTCTCCAGGTGAGCATTTAGGCTATGAGTACTCGCGTACAGACAACCCTACAAGACATGCTTATGAAAAGTGTCTAGCATCATTAGAAAAAGCGCAGTATTGTGCTAGCTTTGCTTCTGGAATGGCAGCCATTCACTGTATTGTTGAAAGTTTAAATAAAAATGTACGTATCGTTTGTAGCGATGATGTCTATGGTGGGACATTCAGACTCTTTGATAAAGTATTTTCTAAGCATGGTTTGTATTTTGATTATCTAGATTTTTCTAATCTCAGCCAAGTAGAAGATTTTTTTAAACAACATACTGTAGATGTGTGCTGGATAGAAACTCCCAGCAATCCCATGCTTAAATTGATTGATATAAAGAGCTTGAGCCAAATTTGCCAAGACAATGGTGTTAAGCTGGTTGTTGATAATACTTTTGCCAGTCCATTTATTCAAAATCCGTTGATTCAAGGCGCCGATATGGTTGTTCACTCAACCACCAAATATATTGGAGGGCACTCTGATGTAGTTGGTGGAGCCATCATGTGTAATGATGAGGAGTGGTTTAAAAAAATTAAGTTTTTACAAAACTCAATTGGAGCCGTACCTTCAGCTTTTGATTGCTGGTTATCTTTAAGAGGGCTTAAAACCTTGGCCTTAAGAATGCAAAAACACTGTCAAAATGCTGTGGAAATAGCAGACTTTTTGAGTAGCCATGCTAAAGTAAAGCAGGTTATTTATCCTGGCTTAGAAGACCATCCAAATCATTATCTTGTGGGACAACAAATGCAAGGCTATGCTGGTGGCATGTTAAGTGTTAACCTTGACTTGAGTTTAGAGCAAACCAAAGCTTTTTTACGGCACTTAAACTTGTTCATTTTAGCAGAAAGCTTAGGTGGAGTGGAGTCTTTGATTGAGCACCCCGCTATTATGACCCATGCCAGTCTGCCAGCAGAAAAAAGAAGAGCTTTGGGAATAAGCGATGCATTCGTCCGTATTTCTGTTGGCATTGAAGACATTAATGATCTTAAACAAGATCTTGAACAGGCTTTATCAAAAGTTTAAGGTAAAAAGATATAATCAAGGCTTAGAATAAGCATTCAAGTAGACATTTTATGAAATTAAAGTAAAATTTATTTTATGATATATATTGTGCTCGCTTTACTCTTGTTATGTGTTGGAATTTTACTTGGAATTTACAACCGTTTGGTACGTTTAAAAAACAGGTATAAAAATGCTTTTTCACAAATAGATGTCCAGTTAAAACGCCGATATGATCTTATTCCTAATTTAGTAGAAGTCAGTAAAAAATATATGGAACATGAAAAAGAGACTTTAACGGCTGTTATTCAAGCTAGACAACAAGCTTCTGGTATTGCGAATCAATTAAAAAATAATTTAGGTGATAGCGGTTTGTTGGATAAACTATCGCAAGCAGAAAGTTCATTAAGTTCAGGTTTAGGGCGTTTATTTGCAGTTATGGAAAATTACCCAGAGTTAAAAGCCAATGAAAGCATGGCACAATTATCCGAAGAACTCAAAAGCACTGAGAATAAAATTTCATTTTCACGGCAATCTTACAATGATGCTGTGATGGTTTACAATACTGCAAGAGAAGTTTTTCCCAATAATATGATTGCAGGTATGTTTGCTTTTAATCCAGTTGCACAGCTTAAGATTGCTGAACAAGAGCGCAACACGCCAAAAGTTAAATTTTAGCTTTGGATTTTTTTAGTCAACAAAGAAAAAGAAAACAAGTATCTAAACTGTATATTGTTTTATTTATCACGGCTGTCGTACTGATAGATATTGCTTTATGTTTGTGTTCAGATTGGGTGCTAAAGAGTTATGTTGATGGTCGGTTTCAACGATATTTTCTTATCAGCGGTGTATTTTTTATTGGTTTAAGTATTTCGTTTCTAAAAATGCGTTTGGGGCCAGCCTCTGATGCCAACAGTATCATGAAGTACCTTGGTGCCAAATCGCTTTTGGATAAAGATCTAAGCCAAAAAGAATTGATTTTAAAAAATTGTGTTGAAGAAATGGCCATTGCTTCAGGAGTACCATGCCCAAATATGTATTGCTTTGAAAATGAAACGGGCATGAATGCTATGGCAAGTGGCTATAGCATTCATGACAGTGCCATTGCTATTACCCAAGGCTGTTTAGATCATCTTAACCGAGATGAACTTCAGGCAGTCATTGCGCATGAGTTTGGCCATATATTATCTGGAGATACGCGTATCAATATGTTGATGATGGCAGCTTTAAATAGCATCAGTTCAATTTATTTGTTTGGAAAGTTTTTAGTCTATCCAGGTAAAAAAACATTTCGCGGTAAAGGTGGAGTGTATCAAATTTTTCTTGGTCTGCTTTTGATGGTGATAGGGAGTTTAGGACAAATGTTTTCTAAGATCATAAAAGCAGCTTTGTCCCGGCAAAGAGAATTTCTTGCTGATGCTTTGTCTGTTCAATTTACTCGAAACCCCAGTGCATTAACTGGGGCATTAAAAAAAATTGGTGGTGATCGATGGGGCTCACAGGTGTTTAATCCTAAGATTGAAAAAGTGAGTCATATGATGTTTTGTGAGCTTCATTTAAGTCAAAACTTTTTATTGCCGATCATGGCTTCTCACCCAAGTTTAGAAGATAGAATAAGGGTCTATGAAAAAAAATTTGATGGTGTTTTCCCTCAAACCAGAAAAAAAGAAGTTTCTCCCGGTGTAGAGTCACAATGGCTGCAAGACAAACCCTCTATTTTACTGGGTGGTATGATTTCACCCATTGATACCGTGTATGCAGCCCATTTTTTAAAAGATTTAAACCTAAAAGATTACCGTTGGCTAAGATCTAAAGAGCAGTTAAAAGCAAAACTCTGTGCCATATACAGTTCAAAAAACGAAGCTGTATTTTTGCTACAAAAAAAGCTTTTAAACAAGTATTTATCAGAAGATGAGCTGAAAACCTATAGCATGGCTAGGGATTTTTTTAATAAGCATAGCTACAATGAAAAGATAGGTATTCAAGATTTACTTATCCCTATACTTAAAAAACAAAGACATGATCTCTTGTTTGAAATCAACAGTCTATTAAAAAAAGTAATTGATTGTGATGGGAAAATATCTTTGTTTGAGTGTGTTGCATATCAAATTTTTAAATTAAACTGTATACCCAACAAAGTTTCTCACAATAAAACTCAGTTAAAAACAGACGAAGCCTTGGTGATTGTTTTATCCAGTTTAAGTTATGCCTCAATAAGCAAAGATCCGGTTGAACAAAAACAAGCATTTTTATCGGGGATCACTTTTTTCTATCGTCATGGACAATATGAGTTGTTTAAAAAAGATGAGTTTAGTCATAACTTATTGTTGCAAGCCTTAGAAAATTTAAAAAAACTGGCTTTTTATGAACGGCAAAAATTATTGGCTGCATGCTATAAAATCATAAGTTATGATCACAATGTTTCTGAAAAGCAAGCAAGTATTGTACGTCTTTTAGGCGAGTATTTAGAAATTCCAATGCCTATATCTACGTATCAAAGCTTATTGACGGCTCAAAGGGTATAGTCTTGATTGATTTGATTAAAGCTTTGTTTTAAACTCTATTCCTAAACCCAAGCCACTTTTGTCTGTTGAAAAACCGTTGTATCTGTATTCAGCAACAGCGTACATTTTTTTATAAATATTAATCCCCAATTGATGTTCAGTTACTGTTGTTGTTGAACCATCAATGAAGTTATGGTCAAAAAAACCAGACAAGTACATGCGCTTACTTAAGGTTTTGGGGAAAAGTAGCCAATAATAATAATGTTCTAATTGCCAGGTGTAACCAGAAAGACTGTTAAATTGTAGTGGAAACCAGTTGAGAGTATAGTTAAGATAAAGAGATTTAAAAAAGTTTCTTAAGGCTTGTGTTTGTGAGATTTTCCAACCTATGCCTGTGCGTAAGGTGTCGTTATCAGTGCCGCCAGCAAGTGCCCATTGGTTTACCCAGTGTAAAGGAGCGTTATTAAATATTGACCAATAGATATTTTGTTCACTGTAAAAACTTGCAATATCTTCATTGCTTTGACCAAACTGAGACTCAAAGTTAGTAAACGAAAAATAACTCAGTTTTGATGAAAAGTTAATTCCTAACTCTAAAGTATAAACACTCAGATTTCTTGTGTCATATGGGTAAAGATTGAAGTTGGCAAATCCTGAGGACTTGGCCAATACACATGAAGAAAATAAAACAAGGCAAGTTAACAAATGTTTCATAAAACACGAAAATAGCAAAAAGTACTTTGTTCGTAAACTACAAACGTATCTTACCTTCTATATATATTATAACTATGAATGCGTGGGTAAGGGCGTGGGTTGATTTTTAGAAATAGTCTGTAGTTCTTTGGGTAACTGAAACAAGACGTCTTCTTTGATAAAATTAAAATCTTCTTCTTTGAACCCTAAGGGTTTGAGTTGTTCAACAACCTCTTGAACCAGATATTCTGGAGCAGAAGCACCGGCGGTTAAACCAATGATTTTTTTATCGTTGATCCAAGATGCTTGAATCTGATTAGCAGAGTCTATCAAGTAACCAGGGACACCAAGACTGCTGGCCAGCTCAGCCAATCGTTTTGAGTTAGAGCTGTTTTGTGAACCAATAACCAATAAGAGATCAATACCAGCTTTAACCAGTGCCCTTACTGCATCTTGTCGATTTTGTGTGGCATAGCAAATATCACCTTTGGGTGGTGTGGTTAGCTTAGGATATTTTTCTTTTAAGGCATCAATTAGAAATTTAGCCTCATCCACACTTAATGTTGTCTGGGTCAGTGCAACAACTTTTTCAGGATTAATGTTTTTTAAGTGCTCTATATCGGCTAAGGAACCCACAATCTGAATAATATCAGGAGCTTCACCAAAGGTACCTTCAACCTCTTCATGTTCTTTGTGACCAATAAGAACGATTGAATAATTTAACTTCTTGTATTTATGAACTTCTGAGTGAACTTTGGTGACCAAAGGACAGGTTGCATCAATAATTTTCAGTTGTTTAGCTTTTGCTTCTTCTCTTACTTGCGGAGAGACGCCGTGAGCACTAAAAATAACTCTGGCATTTTGCGGAGCTTCAGATAATTCTTCAATAAAAACAACACCTTGATCTTTAAATGATTGAACAACTGATTGGTTATGAACAATTTCTTTTCTAACATACAAAGGCGTGCCATAATGTTTTAAGGCAAGATCAACAATATCAACAGCACGGACAACGCCAGCACAAAATCCACGAGGTGAAGCTAGGAGAAGTTTTTTCATGATGATTACTATTAGAAGAGATTTAAGATGGATGCAAGCTTTGTTTTTGTTCTTTTCACTGACACTGTATAAGTCAGTAAAAGCCAATGAACATCAGCTATTGACCCATAAGTTAAAAAAAATTTTTACCGATGCTCAGCATAAAAAAGACTTTTCAAAAGAATATACTCAACTCAATACGCTATCAGAACAAGAAAAAAAGGCTTTATTGGTGGTCTGGGAATCTCCAGCTTATCCATGGAAGTGGCGCTGGTTGAGCGTGATGTATATGGCAGAACATATGATGCCTGAAGCAGAAAAAATAATTATTCAAGGGCTTCAAGATCCACTGTTTTTAATTCGCTTAGCCAGTATTAAAGCCCTAGCATCACAAACAGACCTTAAAACCTATCATCCATATTTAATTTCATGTTTGAAAGATGATTCTTTGGTTGTTAGAAAAGCGGCGATTCAAGCCTTATCTGTGCAGCCCAGTCAAAAAGTGATTCAAGCCATAGAGAAAGCTATGTTTGATGACAAGAATCGTTTACAAAATGAACAAGATTTAATGGGTATTTTAAAAAGTATGCTGGATGTCATTGTGCAGTACAATGATAAACAATCAATTCATACCTTAGCCAAGCTTATTCAAAGAACAAACATGCAGTCTCAATTTAAAATTCACGTATGCAATGCTTTTAAAAGTTTGGTTGAAAATAATGCGTTATCAATAAAAAAATCTAATTTTGATCAGCAGAGTGATTGCGCATACCACTGGCAACGATGGTATACCAAGCATCAAAGTTCAATATAATTTTATGGCTTGATATCACGCCAAACTTTGGCTCTGTGATTCAGGTAAAAATACATGGGGATTTTAAGCGATGATTTACAGGCTTTACTGCGGAATTTTTAAGTAAAAATCTAATTCTTTTTAACACTCATGATATTGAGGGTATTGGTTTCTTGAGAAAAAAGAATGCCTAAGGTGTAGCCAGATTCAGAAAAATAATAGCTATGCGTATCTTTAAAATAGTTTTCTGGCTTTTCTGCGATAGCACTAAGTCTAGTGCTGATAGCCAAAATGGTTTTAACCCTTAGGTTTTTGATGGCTTTAGCAATAGGTTGATTAAAGAAAAATATGGGTGGGTTTTTTTCTATTGAAGCTACGCTGGTTAATGAAGAGATTTTTTGTTGGGAGCTTTCTTTTTCAGTTAGAAAGGCACTGATTCTCTTGCTGGTTGATTGAATAAAGCTTGGAGGAGAGGTAAAAGCGGCTTTAAGGAGCGCTTTTTTTTGATAGATAAACCAGCCTGATAATAGGTAAAGTATAAGCACTAAAAAAGTATGAATATACTTTTCAAGTAGAGATGGAGCGATCTTCCAAGGAGTAAGTTTCTTTAATTTTGAGCTTTTGGAGTATTTTGAATGATTAAATTGACCATGCTTATTGTCATTAAATTGATCAAAAGAGACATAAGCGCTGTTTTTTTGCAGAGCTTCATTCAAAGTCTCTTTCAACCTCGGTTCATAGAAGACTGTACTTAAAAATGAGATCATGTCAGCATGGTTTACACTACCATAGCGATCCAGTAAGAAGTTTTCTAACTCTACACCAAAGTCTAGAGCACTTTGATAGCGGGTTTGTAAATTTTTATCCAAAGCTTTCATGATAATATCAGAGAGCTCATGGGGTACCTTGCTGTTAATAATGTGTGGAGGGGCAATTTTAGCTTGGCGCACTTTTTTAATGAGCTCCATGGGTTCATTGGCTGTGTAACAGGAGTGCAGTGTTAACAGCTCCCATAGGACAATGCCCACTGCAAAAACATCTGATCTAGGATCAATAGCTTTTCCTGAAGCTTGTTCTGGAGACATATAAGAAAACTTTCCTTTAAGGATTCCTTTTTCTTCATCTCCAGGTTTGGCAATGGCTTTGGCAATACCAAAGTCTAAAATTTTTATGCTCCCATCAAAAGAAATCATGATGTTTTGCGGTGAGATGTCTCTATGTACAATTTGTAAAGGACGTTGATAATGGTCACACTTATTATGTGCATAATCAAGAGCATGTAGAGTTTGGCAGGCGATATGAATGCATAAAGCCACTGGAAGAGCTTTTTTTTGAATAATGCACGCCCGAAGAATAGATTTTAAATCTTTCCCTTCTAAATATTCCATGGCTAGAAAGTATTGGTTGTCTATGACTCCAAAATCGTAGATAGGAATAATATTTGGGTGGTTTAAAATTGAGGCTAAGCTAGCTTCTTGGATAAACATATTAACCAAGCTTTTATTTTGTGAGAATTTGGTGAGCATGCGTTTAAGTGCAAAACGTTTATTGGGATGCTTTTTATGGTGAGCAAGAAAAACCTCTGCCATCCCACCGGTGCCGACTTTCTCAGAGAGTATATAGTTGCCAAGTTGTTCTTTTGCTTCTGACACTAATTTTTCTCTACGCATTCATCGCCGTTAAGCTCTAGATTGTGCTAAATAGCTTTGAATTTCCTGGAGAAGGTTTTTTTGTATTTCGCCTCCAGGCTTGGTTTCAACCCAACGGTACAAAGAGCCTTGAAAATCAAGCTGTCCTGAAATTACATCGGTATAATACTGTTCTTTTGAGTCAATGGTGATTACAGTTCCTTGTTTACTGGGCTGAACAGTAAATTTCATTTTATACCTAATTTTATACGGTATTTTTGAGTTCCCATAACCAGAAAATAACCTTGAAGATTTGCCTGTAATCCAATCAGTTATGATGAGCCCATGTTCACGTCGATTAACCAATATAGGCGTATTGAGGTTATTAAGGACTTCATTGGTTGCTGCCCAAGTATCTTTATAACTGTAACCATAAATTTGTTGTGTACTATGAGCGGCAGTGTCATTTTTTTTAACGTAGGGTTCTGCAAACTGTTTTTTTGAGTTAGAGCATGCACTCAAAGCCAAGAAAACAAAAGCAGTCATAAAAAAACTTAATCTTCTCATACTTACCATTATGGCATCTAAAATGCCTGGAGCCAAGTTTCAAGGCATGCTATGAACATATTTATTATGAATAAAAGCGATCTGGTAGAAGTTCTCTATAAACAGCAAAAAAAAAGAGGGATTTCAAAAGCAGCCATAAAAGATTTTTTAGAAAGCATGACTGACCAAATGGTCTACATGTTAAAAAGGCATAAAAAAATAAGTCATCCAGGCATAGGTGTTTTACAGGTCAAAAGACGTCTAAAAAGACTGGCAAGAAACCCTAGAACTGGAGAAAGCATTGAAGTCAAAGAAAAAAAACAGGTTGTGTTTAGACCTTCTTCCAAGGTTAAAAGAGAGCTCAATGAAGTTTAGTTTTCTAGTTGATACTTTTTAATTTTTTCGTGTAGAGTAGATTTGGCAATTCCCAATTTTTTTGCAGTTTCAGTTTTGTTCCAATTATTATTATTAAGTTCTTCAAGAATAATCTCTTTTTCAACATCTTTTAGGGTTTTGGATACTTTGGGTATCCTATTGAGTGTGCTATCAAATTCATAGGCCGTTTTATCAGCAATTCCTAGTGGGGAGAAATTGATATGCTGGCTATCAATTTCAGCGTCCCCAGCAGCTATTTGTGCTCTTTGTACGAGGTTTTTTAATTCGCGGACATTACCTGGCCAAGCATGATTTTTTAATTGTTCTAGTGCGTTTTTAGAAATTGAAGTTTTTTGGTTTAGAAAATAATCAACCAGCAAAGGAATGTCTTCTTTTCGGTTTCTCAGAGGAGGAACGTTGATCGGAATAACAAACAAGCGATAATATAAATCCTCCCTGAACGTTCCTTTTTTTACACATTCATGCAGGTTTTGGTGAGTTGCAGCAATAATACGGGTATTGATTGTGATGGTTTTATTGCTGCCTACACGTCTAATTTCATTGTTTTCCAAAACACGCAACAGTTTGGGTTGGAGTTCAAGAGGAAGCTCTGCAATTTCATCTAAAAAAAGTGTTCCATGGTTGGCTTCTTCAAAAACACCCTTGCGTTGGTTCAGCGCTGAAGTAAATGCGCCTTTTTCATGGCCAAAAAGTTCACTTTCAATGAGGTCTTTGGCAATGGCACCGCAGTTGAGCGTAATATAACGTTGATGGGCACGATGGCTTACCTTGTGAATGGCTTTGGCAATTAACTCTTTTCCGCAACCCGTTTCCCCTTGAATTAAAACATTGGCATCTGATTGACTCATGCGTTCAATTAAAGCAAACATCTGCTGCATGGCTTTATCTTGAGAAATAATCCCATGATATTGTTTGATGGGTAAAGCTTTAATTGTTTCTAAGCTTTCTTCTGTGGAAAATCTAAAGTTATGTTTACCTACAGAAATGATGGCACCATCAACGAGCGGAGCTTCAAGAATTTTTTTATTGTTGAGTAAAGTGCCATTGGTACTGTTAAGGTCTTTGAGATGAAATTGATTGTTTTTGTATTCAAGTTTGCAATGAAAGTTGGAGATATACTCTGAATCAATGACGATGGTGTTGCTGCTGGCTTTACCAATAGAAATCATACTGTCTTTCAAATCGTATATTTTTTGACTATCCAAGCATTCTAGCTGAGAAAGTTGAGTAACAATTTCCCCGTTATTGGGTTTGTAAGAAACCACTTTGGTTGGGGAAGTGTCAATAATTTGGGTTGCTGCTTCAGATCGTTCTTGGCTTTGTAAGAAAAAAATAGTCCACTGACCTATTTTAATACAATCTTGAGGTCGAATAATGCTACTGCTTATTTTTTTATCATTTAAAAAAGTACCGTTGGTTGATTTATCGGTAATAACAAATTCATGATCATTGTTTTTAGTGATGATGAAGTGAACACGTGAAATATCTGCATCGGGGAGGCAAATATCGTTATTTGCAGCTCTTCCAACACTGGTTTGATTTTGTTTAAGTACAACTTGCATGGCATCATCTTGGCCTTTTTGTAAATTCAATTGATACATAGTTTACATCTTAAGAAAAATGTCAGACTCAATAAAGAAAAATAGTCATCAGGTGCATTTTATTTGTAATTTTATGTTTTTGCTCTAGGCTAAACTTTATGCAAATTATAAAAATAAAGCTGGGTATTTTAGGGTTGTTATTTAGTTTTAGTGGTTTTGCGGCTGAGCTAGGGGATATCAAGGTGATGCTTATTGGTTTTAAATCAGATCAGGGGCAAGCAATGTTAGCTTTACACAATACTAAAAAAACATTTTTAAAAAAGAAAGCTCCATTTAGGGGAGCAGAAGTGATGATCAAAAACAAAACTGCAGAATATGTTTTTAAAGATGTGCCGTATGGAGAATATTCTATTGCTGTTTTCCATGATGAGAATTCAAATATGGACTTGGATGCCAATATTCTTGGTATACCCAAAGAAGACTACGGGTTTTCTAACAATGCCTGGCGTAAGTATGGCCCTCCTAAATACAAACAGACATTGTTTACGCTTGATGCTGAAAATATGAGCATGGATATCAAAATTAAATCTGGTATTGAAAAAGATTAAAGTTTAAGTGTTCAAGACTTTTTTTATTCGCAAACGGTTGTATCTTTGAATTAAGATGCACGGTAAATTGGCAATAAGTGCATAGCATGTCATCACTATACAAGCCCATGTGGGGTTCCAAAGATAAAATATCGGAGCAAAAGCCATGGTGAGCCAGTGAGCCAACTCACCACGAACAGTTTCTATAGCAAAACGTTGTAGGTAACTTGGTTCGGAACTTTTTAATTGGGCTTTAGCAAAACCATGTTCAAACCAAGCTGCAGCATCGGGTAAGCGATCTTTCCATTTGTGAATCAACAAGTAGTTTCTGTACCAAGTGTGGCTTTCAAAACCTAAGGGATTAAATATCCAGGTATGATTTGGAATATATTTTAACGGCAGTCGAGTGATGAGCCATGAGACAGACATATGAATTATTGGCCATAAGAGGATGTTTAAAAAAGTTGTAAGTCCAACGCTTAATTTAAACATGCCGGCCTTTCCAGGTAACGGTAAAGCATTTTTTTATCAGTGGAGAAAAGCCAAAGATTATCATAAAGAAAAATAAGGGGATGGGAAATGCAATTGCAGTTATTGTTTTGTAAGAGCCCAACTGTTTCAACAGATAATAAGTATATGTGGCAACTAGGGTGTAAAGGCCGCATAGAGCATAAATTGTAGTGGAATCTTGTAAATACAGAAAAAACATGGAAATGGCTGTAAACATACAGACACTTAAGTAAACAATTAAGTTGAACAAAGTAGTTTTAGATGTTTGGCTTGCTCCAGAGGTGAAGGCTTTGATCCATCCAAAACAGAGCTCTTTAAACGAATGAGGAAACATTCTCATATTGATAAAGCTTTGCCCGCCCCAGTTAGAGAGCTTGTATTTTTTAGCAGACAAGAGCTTGCTCATAAAGACATTTTCAAGAATTTTGTCTTTAACAGCGGCATGGCCATCAATAGACCAATAGGCCTCTTTGTGAATGATCAAACATTGTCCAAACAGTTTTTTTTGTTGTTTCTTACGGCTTTTAAATAAAGGTTCAAAGGTGTTTAATCCCAACACCATCATGATGTTGAAAAAAGCTGAAAACTGCTCATAGAGTTGAGGAACATGATGGTAAGGACAAACAGAAGCGATTTTAGTGTCTGTATTGAGAAAACTAGGTAGTTTTTTAAAGGCACCCATATCAAACCAAGTGTCTGCATCTATAAACAAATAAAACGTTCCGCTTGCTTTTTTTGCACCTTGATAACACGCATAACTTTTACCAACCCAAGCTTTATCGGGCTTTTTAACCGTTAAGACCTCAGCCCCGAGTTGCTTGGATATTTGCCCGGTATTATCAAGAGAAGCATCATCGACAACAATGATTTCTTTTGGTTGTTTTTCTTGAGCATGAATACTTTGCAGTAAGCGGGTGATGTTATGTTCTTCATTCCTGGCTGGTATAATAATAGATAAATTGTCCAAGAGTGAGCTGTTGTGATGTTGATGGCTTGCTGTGGGGAGTTTGTAAAATCGTGTGAATACATAAAGCAAGGCCAACAAGCTTATACCACAATGAACAAGGATGATCATGCTAGGATTGGTCAAATTGAAACAGTTGATCAGCAACATTTTGACCGCATAAAGTTACCATAGGCATACCACCCCCAGGGTTAACGCTGCCACCAACAAAGAATAAGTTTTTAAATTTTTTCGACTGTTTAGGTGCTTTAAACGCGTAATTTTTATCCCAATCAGAAACAACGCCATAAATCGAGCCTTTGTTGGAATAGTATTTTTTTTGAATATCCAAAGGTGTCCACATGTCTTCAACAATGGTGTTTTTTCTTAAGTTATCTAAGCCCATGCCTTCGAGCTTATCAAGGACTCTTTCTTTGAAATCAACATAATCATCAGGTGTATAGGGGTTTTCATCATTGATGTAAGGGATGTGTGGCAAAATTTTTATATTATCACAGCCCTCAGGGGCTTTACTGGCATCGGTACGTGTAGGCGCAACCAGATAGATGGTTGGGTCATCAGGTAATTTTTTCTCTTTAAAAACAGTATTAAAATGTTTTTTTTGGTCTTTAGAATAGAAAAAATTATGGTGTGCCAGTTGCGGGTAATGCTGTTTTACACCCAAATGTAAAACCAGGCCAGAGCATGCCGGCTCAAACTTTTTTAATCCGTTTGTAAAAGACTCTGGTTGCTCCAAAAGTGTTTCGTAAGCAGGAATAACTTCCATATTGGAGACAACGTAGTCGTAGTGCTTTAAGCCTTGTCCCTTCAGTTGAATACCCGTCACCTTGTTTGAAACGTGTTCAATACGATCGATTTCTGTGTTTAAGTGGATATTAACACCAATATCATGCAAAAGTTTTTCAAAACCATGAGCTAGATTGTACAAGCCACCATCGACATACCAAAGATCATACTCAAACTGGATATGGGGCATGAGATTCATGAATCCTGGGGAGTCGATTGCGGAAGATCCTACATATTTAATAAAGTACTCAAAAATTCGTTTAAGGTGGGGGTCAGAAAAATGTTGATCAATGCTCTGGGACATTTTGTTTCTATGATCAATTTTAAAAAACAGTTTAAACAAGCCGTAATGCTTGATAAAGTCCATAAGGTTATCTAAGCCTTTAGCAAAGTAACCTGATTCTACAATATCATATTGCTGTTTTGAGTACTGTAAAAAGGCTAAAAACTCTTGTTTATGTTGTTCAAAAGAACCAGAAAGCTTTTTAAGTTCCTCAAACATCAAATCTTGCTCTTTGTATAAGTCCAAAACCAAGCCATCTTCAAAAAAGTTTCTCCAATGCGGTTTAACGGCAGTGAGTTTGACATAGTCATCAAAGTTTTTTCCAGCGCGTTGAAAAAGGCTGCGAAAATACTGGGGCAGAGTAAAAATTGAAGGCCCCAAGTCAAAGGTAAACCCATCTTTTTCCAGTTGGTTGAGCTTTCCGCCCAAATGGTTATTTTTCTCATAAAGGTCAACATGATATCCGTGTGACCTTAAAGCAATGGCGGCCGACATGCCTCCTAAACCAGCGCCAATAATTGCAATTTGCTTATTGATTTTTGACTTCATACCGTGAGTTCCTCGCTTGGATAGTCCACATTGTGTTTTTTGCTGATCAAGTTGCTGGCAATAATAGATGATTGTAATATTGTAGGTAGACCGCTGCCTGGATGAGTGCCTCCCCCAACAATATAACATTGATCTAACTCTTCAAATTTATTTCTGGGTCTGAAGTAAGCCAGTTGCCCAAGATTGTGCGATAAATTGAACGTAGCGCCTTTGTAAATATTGAGGTCTTTTTCCCAGGTATCGGGTGTAAAGATACGCTCGTTGATAATATGTTGTTTGAGATTTTTAAACTGCATACGTTCCTCTATGGCATTGAGTACAAGCTCTCTATAATGCTGTTGCGTCGTTTCCCAATCCACTTGAGCATCGCAGTTGGGCACGGGCACAAGAACATACAAAGATGACTGTCCTTTGGGCGCCAAGCTTGGGTCATTGATGCTTGCATTGCGTACATAAAATGAAAAATCATCAGACAAAGTTTCATTTTTAAAAACATCATCCACATTTTTCTTGTAGTTTCCTGCAAATACAATGGTGTGGTGTTCGCTATCAAAAATTTTATCCAGACATAAATAAAGCATAAAAGTAGAGCAGCTGTATTTTAGCTTTTCCAGCTTTTTTGGAGCGTATTTTTTAAGACTGTTTTTTGGTGTGAGTTGATCCATGGCATAAGCAAAGTCAGCATTAACTACCACTTCATCAGCAAAAAATTGACCGTCATTCGTTTCAACACCGATCACTTTTTTGTTTTTAACAATCAACTGTTTAACTGGAGTATTCAAATGAAATTGAGCACCAAAAGATTGCGCAGCTTTGGCTATAGACGCACTGATTTCACTCAATCCCCCCATGACATGATAAACACCATAGGCATGTTCAATGTAGGAGAGCATGGAAAATCCTCCGGGGCAGTCCCAGGCAGACATACCTAAATACTTGCTTTGAAAAGAAAAAAGTAAGGAAAGATCATCATTTTGAAAGTAGGACTTTAAAACGTCAAATACAGATTGGCCTAAAGAAAGGTAGGGTAAAGCCTTAATGTTTCTTTTTGACATTAATGAAATTAAGGTGGGGTAATCTTTTTGTAAGCAGGGCAAGAGTCGTTTAAATCTGGCCTCTTCTTTACTCATAAACTTATCATAGCCACTAGAAAGACCTGGAAATACGCGTTCAATTTCGGCTTTGGTTTTTTCTCTATCAGAACTCATTAAAATATGTTTGTCAGCAAACTGAAGTCTGTACATGGGGTCCAATTTAATAAACTGCATGTAGTCATTGATATTTAAACCGACCTGTTCAAACAGTTTATCCAACAAAAATTTCATCATTAAAAAGGTTGGACCAATATCAAATTTGAAGCCGTTAACATCAATGTGTGCGTTTCTTCCGCCAACAACACTGTTTTTTTCAAACAGTTCAACAGAAAAACCCCGGTGAGCAAGTAGCATAGCCGTTGCTAAGCCACCTGGACCACCACCAACAATAAATATTTTTCTTTTACTCTTATTATTCATCATCTGTGTTAACTGAAATCCCACACTGGTAGTCAAAGTCAATGAAATGCTAGAGAATAAAAAAAATAGTTAAAGGTCGATTTGAATGGTACGTAAAGAGTAAGGTTGGATAAATGGAAGAAACTTTAAAAAAACAAAAACATTACTTTTATTATGGAGAGTTTGACCAGCGTTATCAAGCGCGAATCAATGCGCTGACAAAATTGCAAACTGCCATCAAAAAATATGAAAGTCGTTTTCTTGAAGCTTTGGCTTTAGATTGTGGAAAGCCAAGAATAGAAGCTTTTTTAAGTGAAGTTTATTTTGTTAATGCAGAAATAAAATTAGCAAAACGTCATTTAAAACAATGGATGCAAAAAAAGAAAGTTTCCAGCCCGTTTTTTAGTTTTTACTCAAAAAGTTATTATCAGTATCAACCTTATGGTCAGACTTTAATTATAGGGCCATGGAATTATCCCGTACAGTTAACTTTAGGGCCTTTGGTTTCGGCTTTAGCTGCAGGCAATGTTGTTACCCTTAAACCATCAGAACATACTCCTTATACCGCAAAGGTTTTAGACGATATGATTAAGGCAACTTTTAAGCCAGAACATGTTCACTGTATCCAGGGTGACAGCAAAGTAGCTCAAGTTTTGTTAGCGCATGATTTTGATAAGATTTTTTTTACGGGAAGTACTGTGGTTGGGGAAAAAGTTGCTCAGCAAGCTGCAAAGAAACTCATACCGGTAACTTTGGAGCTGGGAGGAAAAAGTCCTTGTATTATTGATCATTCAGCTGACTTGGATGCCGCTTGTAAAAAAATTCTGAGTACGAAGCTGTTTAATGCTGGACAAACGTGTGTTGCGCCAGATTATGTATGCTTGGCAGAGTCCATTAAAGATCGGTTCAAAGAGACCATGCTCAAATACTATCAAGAAATTTATCAACCGCATTCAATTGAAAAATGGAGTGCTAAAATTATTAATTTACGTCATTTTAAACGTTTAAAAACTTTATTGGCCAAGTCCAAGACATTAGATCTTATATCCTTAGGTAAATATTCTGATGTACCAGAGCTTTATCTTCCAATGCACCTGGTTTTTGATACTCAATGGAATGATGCTGTTATGCAAGAAGAAATTTTTGGACCGATCTTACCTGTCATCACTTTTTCTTCTCTTGATGAACTTGTAGCCAATATTAAATCCAAGAGTAAGCCCTTAAGCCTTTCTGTGTTTTCTAAAGATAAATCTTTTATAGATCAATTGGCTCAGAGTACGCAGTCAGGCTGTATTGATATCAATACTATTATGCAATCGGTCAGTAATATTCACTTACCATTTGGCGGTGTAGGTCAGAGCGGTATGGGTAATAGCCACGGTTATTTTGGTTTCAAAAGTTTTAGCTATACCCGTGCGTATACACAAAAAATTGGACCAGACTTTTTCAGTTTAAAGCCACCGTATGAAAACTTATTTAAGTGGCTGCATAAGATCATGCATTAAATAATCAGTCATTTTAAAATGTCCAGTAGCTTTGCAGAGGCTTTAAATTTTAATTTTTTTTGAGTTTTGATCATGAGTGTTTCACCGGTGTTGGGATTGCGTCCCTTTTTTTCTTGGTACTGCTTGGGATAAAATGTGCCAAAGTGACTGAGTTGTGTGGATTCATTGTTTTTAGCGCATAAAACAACTTGCTCAAAGCAACAATCAAGCATTTCAGAAACAGCAACTTTTGGAATGCGACGAAACTTAATATCTTTATATATTCTATTAATTAAAGTTTGCTTGAGCATGCTTCAAGCTATGACATAAATGTGCCGTCTGCGCAAAGATAAAGATTATAGGATAAACCTTGGCAAGTATTGAGAGAGATAAATCTTTACTTACAGTCATGATCGTATAAATATCTATGCATGATGCTTAGGGCATATTTAAAAAAAGGGTTGAGTCTTTTTAGTGTAGCTTTATTGGTAGCATGTGGAAACAACAGCAGGCAGCAAGCTTTTTTACTTGGCCAAAGTAATTTTACCATTGAAGTCTTAACTGAAGAAAATGAGTGTAACGTCAGTTTTCAGTTGAGCAACTTAATTCAGCAACAAATTATACTTGTAGAAGCCTCTCTCTGGTTAAAAAATGAAGATCAAGAGTTTACTCGGCTTAAAGTATGGAATGATCAAGAGTTGCTTGATTTATTGTCTGGAGACCAAATTTTGCAGGCAAATGCTGTTCAAGCCTACAGTTATGACTTTTCGCCGCATATTGTAACGGCTGAAACCGACTACAGTTTAGAGCTACAAATTATTGGTTTGAATAGAGGTCTGCCAAGTGTAGCCCAGATTTTAAGCTTTTGTGAGGTGTCTTAGGTGATATTGTTTAAAAAAAAGGGTGTTTCTTTATAAAAACACCAAAACCGGCAAAAAGAAACTTGACATTTTGCTTGGGTATCAATATTTAGCGCAGACCAAGGTATTTCTTTTGGTAAAAGAGTATTTAAATAAATACAACAATTTAAGGTATTTTATGATTGCAAAAACATATAGTCAGAAAAAAGAGCAAGTAACACGTCATTGGAAAGTTATGGATGCTGACGGTAAAATTTTAGGACGTTTGGCCACTGAAGTTGCTCGTGTTCTTAAAGGTAAGCACAAGCCAACATTTACACCCCATGTTGATGGGGGTGACTTTGTGGTGGTTACAAACGCAGCAAAGATTAAACTAAGCGGTAACAAGCTTGACCAAAAAGTTTATTACCACCACACAGGATACAGAGGTGGTTTAAAGCAAGTGGTTGCATCTGAGCTTTTAGAGAATAACCCATGCAGAATGATTGAATACGCTGTTAAGGGAATGTTACCTAAAGGGTCATTAGGACGTGACATGATTAAAAAATTAAAAGTATACGCGGGTGAAGAGCATCCACATGAAGCTCAACAGCCACAAAAACATGAGTTTTAAGGGGTATTATGCCAAAAGCACATTATAAATATACAGGGACAGGTAAACGTAAAACATCAGTGGCTAGAATTTATATGAATGAAGGTTCTGGTCAATGGACAGTAAATGGAAAGGCGCATGATGAGTATTTTCCAACACGTACGCATCAAATTTCTATTAACAGACCTTTCACACTGCTGGGTTTAGAAAATAAATATGATGTTAAAGTTACCGTAGCGGGTGGTGGAATAACCGGACAAGCTGAGGCCATCATGTACGGTCTATCCAAAGCTTTATTGGCTGTTAATGAGGAAGAAAACAGGCCAAAACTTAAAGCAGATGGTTTGTTGACGCGTGATGCACGTGAAACTGAGCGTAAAAAATACGGTCAGCCTGGCGCACGTAAACGTTTCCAATATTCAAAACGTTAGACAAAACATTACAATATCAACTGCTTATCAGGCAGTTTTCAAAAAAGGGGCCTTTGGCCCCTTTTTTTGTTGTCAATTTTTCTGATCACGTTAAAAGAGATGTGTGAAAACGAAAGGTCCAAAATTTATTTTTGTTACAGGTGGGGTTGTTTCTTCTTTGGGAAAGGGGATTGCAGCAGCATCGATTGGTGCACTTTTAGAAAATAGAGGTTTAAACATTACCTTTCAAAAGTTAGATCCATATATCAATGTTGATCCTGGAACCATGTCACCGTTTCAGCACGGAGAAGTTTTTGTTACTGAAGATGGTGGCGAAACCGATTTAGATTTAGGTCATTACGAGCGATTTACGCATGCCGTAATGAAAAAAGACAACAATTTTACCACTGGTAAAGTTTACGAAACGGTCTTAGAAAAAGAGCGTAAAGGTGAGTATCTGGGCGCAACAGTTCAAGTAATTCCTCACATCACCAATGAAATCAAAGACAGAGTTAAGAAAAATGCCCAAGGCTATGATGTGGCTATTGTTGAGGTAGGTGGTACTGTAGGCGATATTGAGAGCCTGCCTTTTTTGGAGGCAATTCGTCAATGTCGTGGAGATATGGGCTGGGATAATACCATGTACGTTCATCTTACGTTGGTGCCGTATTTACCCACTGCTGGAGAGGTTAAAACCAAACCTACACAACATTCAGTCAAAGCTTTGCAACAAATTGGGATACAGCCAGATATTTTAATTTGTAGAACCGATCGTGATTTAGACGATGAAATTAAAGCGAAGATAGGTTTGTTTTGTAATTTACGTCCTGAGGCAGTAATTACAGCAAAAGATACTGATACCACGTATGAAGTGCCACTTTTGTTTGAACAAGAGGGTTTGTCTAATAGGATAGTTGAAAAGTTAAACATGTGGACACGTGAACCAGACTTATCGCAATGGAAAGATTTGGTTAAGAAGGTTCGTTCTCCAAAACATTCGGTCAATATTGCTGTTGTGGGAAAGTATATTGATTTAGCAGATTCCTATAAAAGCTTAAATGCGGCGTTGACGCATGCGGCTCTTGGTCATAATTGTAAGATGAATATTCAGTTTTTTGATTCAGAGGAATTGGAAAAAAATAAAGATCTGGATAAAGTTTTTGCACAGATGGATGGTATTTTAGTGCCAGGAGGTTTTGGAAACCGTGGTGTTGAAGGAAAAGTAGAGAGTATACGCTATGCTAGAGAAAACCAGCTTCCTTTCTTTGGTATATGTTTGGGCTTGCAATGTGCCGTGATTGAAGTTGCTCGATCACTAGCAAATATAAAAAATGCAACGTCTTTAGAGTTTGATGAGCAGGCACAAAATCCAGTGGTGACTTTGATGGACAATCAGAAAAATGTTTACCGTAAAGGTGGCACCATGCGTTTAGGGGCTTATCCGTGTTCTTTGCAGGAAAATAGTTTGGCAAAGTCTTGCTATGAGGAGTCTGTCGTTCAGGAAAGACATCGGCACCGTTTTGAAGTTAATAATGATTATGTTGAGGCCTTAGAAAGCGTTGGGTTTAAAGCTACTGGCCGTCTTGAAGAGGGTAATTTAGTTGAGATTATGGAGCTAAGTGATCATCCATGGTTTTTAGGCTGTCAATTTCATCCAGAGTTTAAAAGTAAGCCTTTAAAACCGCATCCTTTATTTTTAAGTTTTATTGGAGCAGCGCTCAAGTTAAAGAAATAATTCCAGTCTATCTGTTTGAAAAACGTTCAGGTGTTTGGCTTTCATACGCTAGATGGTTTTTTAAAGTGGTCAATTTTTACCTTCAGCATAGTTCTTGAGATAGAAGTATTGTATTTTCGTATGCTTATATCTTGTTGTGAAATGAAGTTTTTATAGGCTGTTTTTTAAAGTTGGCATAAAGTTTGCTTTCTAGTAAAATAAAAGGAATGAACTGGTTTGAAATGTGCTTATTCAAAAAATGTACCATTTTAAGTTACTGAAATAACTAGTTTTTTAAAAAAAGTTTAAATTTTACTGTTTACAGTTCCTTTTTTTATTTGATAGAGTAGAATAATAAGAAAGTAAACGGAAGGAAGCTAGATGGCCATAGAGTTAAAGCAGAGTTTAAAATTAAGTCAGCAATTGGTGATGACACCACAATTGCAACAAGCAATTAAATTGTTACAGTTGAACAGAATGGAGCTGGCTGAACACTGTATGACTGAGCTGGTAGAGAACCCGTTGTTGGAGGAAATTGTTAATTTATCTGAGAACAGAGAAGAAAAGCTAGAGCAAAGAGAAAAAGAAGCCAATAAAGAGGTAGATCCGCAAAAAGAGCAAGGCTCAGAGGATATCAATTGGGAAAATTATTTAAATAGCCAAAGTCATAGGACAGCCTCTGAAGGAAGAGCCATCAGAGATTATGATCCTGATAAGCCTTCATTTGAAGCAAACTTGGTCAAAGAAACAACAATGATTGATCACTTACTGCAACAGCTTAATGTGAATAAAATGATTGATGCAGACAGAAGGATTGCCAATGCCATTATTTGTAACTTGGAAGAAGACGGTTATTTAAGAACATCTTGTGAAGAGATCGCTCAGAGCCTGCAGGTGGACTTTGAAGATGTAGAGGCTGTTTTAGAGCATGTTCAACGCTTTGATCCGGTAGGTGTGGCCGCCAGAAATCTAAAAGAGTGTTTGTTGGCTCAGTGTCATCATAGAAAAAGTAGTCACTTGGTTAAAATGGTGATTCGTGAGCATTTGACAGATCTGGAAAATAAAAACTACACAGAAATATGTAAATCTACAGGGATGTCAAAACAGCAACTGTCAAAATGCATTGATTATATTTCATCTTTAGATCCTAGACCAGGCAGACAGTTCTACAATGAAAACTCAAACTATATCACTCCAGATATTTACGTTGATAAAGTTAATGGTGAATATGTGATCCGTCAAAATGAGGATGGCTTGCCCAAACTAAGAATATCTAAGCTGTATGAACAGGCTTTAAGAGGGGCAAAAACTTCTGAAAGCGCAAAAGAGTATATCAATGAAAAATTACGGTCTGCAATTTGGTTGATTCGCTCCATTCATCAAAGGCAGAGAACCATTTATAAAGTCACAGAGTCCATTGTTAAAATGCAAAGGGACTTTTTTGAAAAAGGAATCGTAGGTTTAAAACCAATGGTTCTTAAAGATGTTGCAGAAGATATCGGTATGCATGAGTCTACTGTGAGTCGTGTGACCACCAATAAATATGTGCACACACCGCAAGGTATTTTTGAACTCAAGTTTTTCTTTAATTCAGGAATCAAACGTGTTGAAGGTACCAATATGGCTTCTGAAGCAGTGAAGGAAAAAATAAGACTGGTCATACAAAGTGAGGATACAAAAAAACCATTCAGTGATCAGGAGATTGTAGAATTATTAAGGCAAAAGAACATTGATATTGCACGCAGAACCGTTGCTAAATATAGAGAAATGTTAGGTATTTTGTCATCTTCAAAAAGAAAGCAAGTTTTATTGAACTAAGACCAATTAGAAGATAATTTAACAACAAGTTAAGAAACCTTAAACATGCTAGAACTTGAAGGGTTCGGTTTTTCTTTACAGTAAAGTCAGCCAATCACAAGTATAAAGGCATAAAGTAAAGCTAGAGTAATTGTTGCAGAAGGAGAGTATTTTAAAGTGAAAAAAAATATAACATTCAGACATATGGATAGCAGTGATGCATTAAAAACCCATGCCTATGAAAAATTAAGAAAACTGGAAAAATACAATAACCCAGCTAGTGAAGCGCATATTGTTTTAAGTGTAGACGGTCATCGACACCAAGCAGAGATTAACTTTACTGCAAAACAGTTTACCTCAACCGTCAGTGCTGAGAGTACGGATATGTACGCTTCAATAGATGATGCTGTTGCAAAATTGGAGCTGTCAATCAAAAAACATAATGATAAAATGCGAGCACAAGGTTAAAAATTTTATCAATATTCATTTTTAAGCTATTTTGTTAGCTGTGTCGGTCTGGCAGAAAACACAGAACAAGTATGTAGTACTTAATTTAGAGTCTAACAGCAAAGCTTCAATATTAAAGGAGCTGGCCAAGCATATAGCAGAAAAAAAAGATGATGTTGATGCTTCTGAGCTTGCACAGGCTTTGGTTGATAGAGAAAGATTAAGTTCAACGGCTATTGGGGCAGGTGTAGCAATTCCGCATGCACGCTTGAAGCTGTTGAAAGAAAGCCATGTTCTCATTGCTAAAAGTGCTAAAGGAGTTGACTTTGACGCCATTGATGAGAAACCAGTACATCTTATTTTTTGTATATTGAGTCCTAGTAAAGCAACCGAAAACCACTTAAAGCTATTATCCAGAGTTGCCAAATTTTTACATGATACATCTTTTAAAGAGCAGTTAATTAAGGCCAGTGATGAACGAGAAGTTTTAAGTGCTTTGGCCGCCAAGGACAATAGTTATTGATGAAGTCAACAGAATGAGTGTAAAGAATAAACAATTGAATTTGATTATTGTTTCTGGTTTGTCTGGTGCTGGTAAATCAACGGTGATTAAGTCTTTAGAAGATATTGGTTTTTACTGTATTGATAACTTACCTGTGCAAATGTTTGATCAATGCGTGCAGTACTTTAAACAATCAAAAGAAAATATTGAAAATATAGCCTTGGTCATTGATGCAAGAGAAAGTTTAGCCAATATTAAGCCCTTTGCAGATAAAATAAATCAGCTTAAAGCGGCAGGAGAAAAAGTAAAATTATTATTTTTACAGGCGGATAAAGAAAGTTTATTGAAACGTTTTCGTTTAACCCGCAGAAGACATCCTATTGATAATAATGGTGACATTAGCTCTGCCATTGAAGAAGAACTCAATATTTTAAAGCCGTTAAAAATGGTCGCCGATCAAGTTATTGATAGTAGTGCTTATAACGTTCATGAATTAAAACGTCATTGTATGGAAATTTTTTCATCATGGCCAGTGTACAAAAATATGTTTATTTCTATTTTGTCTTTTGGATTTAAGCATGGCTTGCCACATAATGCCGATTTAGTTTTTGATGTAAGGTTTCTCAACAATCCTTATTTTAAAGATGATTTGAAAAATCTCAGTGGTTTGGATGAGCCTGTAAAAGACTATGTCATGCAGCAAGTTGATGCACAAAAGTTTTTAAATCATGTTTTAGAGTTACTTCGGTTTTCTATTCCCAAATATGAACAAGAGCCCAAAGCTTATTTAACTGTAGCCATTGGTTGTACAGGTGGACAACATAGATCCGTTGCAATGGCTGAGCAAGTGTATAAGTCAATTGTGCAACTCTATAAGTCAGTATCGATCAAGCATAGAGATGTTATGCTTGATAGAACATCTTGACCCGCCTAATAGGGTTTGTTCACAAGCAGACCTACTTCAGTATGCCTGTAGAATCCTTTTTTATAAGCTTTTTAGCTTGACCTAAAAAAAATAAGACTGTATCCGTAAAAAATTCATTGTTCAATTAATAGTGAGTATGGCGCCTATAAAATTATTAATGCTTATCGGGAGTTAGTATGTTGAAGCAATTTTTATTTACATCAGAGTCAGTGACGGAAGGCCATCCAGATAAAATCTGTGATCAAATTTCAGATGCTTTGTTAGATGAAATGTTAAAGCAAGATCCGCAAAGCCGTGTAGCTGCAGAAACCATGTGTGGAACAGGTTTTATTCATATTGCTGGTGAAGTGACCAGTAATGCAAAAGTCGAAATTGCTGATGTTGCCCGTAAAGTGGTTAAAGATATTGGTTATGATGCCAGTGAAAAAGGTTTTGATTGTGATACATGTGCTGTGCATGTTTCTTTAGGTAAACAATCTCAAGATATATCCGCCGGGGTCTCTGAAGGAGAGGGCTTATACAAAGAACAAGGTGCCGGTGATCAGGGCTTGATGTTTGGTTATGCTTGCAACGAGAACAAAGATTTTATGCCTTCGCCAATTTATTTTGCCCATCGTTTAACCAAGCAATTAGCAAAAGTACGTCATGACAAAACTCTAGGGTATTTGCGTCCGGATGGTAAAAGTCAAGTGAGTATTCAATATGATGCAGGTAAGCCTGTTCATATTGATACTGTTCTTATTTCATCACAACATGATGAAGATATTGAGCATGAAATGATTTTTCAGGATATAAAAAACAAGGTGATTTTACCTTTAATACCAGAACACTTAATTAGCGATCAAACAAAAATATTGGTTAACCCCACGGGTCGTTTTGTTTTAGGTGGGCCCAAAGGAGACTGTGGCTTAACGGGTAGAAAAATTATTGTTGATACTTATGGCGGTTGGGGAAGACATGGAGGTGGAGCTTTTTCTGGTAAGGATGCCACCAAAGTTGACCGTAGTGCTGCATACATGGCCCGTTATATTGCAAAAAATATCGTTGCTGCAGAATTAGCAGATCAGTGTGAAGTACAGTTGGCTTATGCTATTGGTGTAGCAGATCCAGTATCTATTATGGTGGATACCATGAATAGTGCAAAAGTAGATGCTGAAAAACTACCGCAAGCAATTAGAGAGATTTTCCCCCTTAAACCTAAAGGCATTATTGAGGCTTTAGATTTAACCAGCCCCCGCTTTAGACCAACTGCTGCTTATGGTCATTTTGGTCGAAATGAAGATGGCTTTACTTGGGAAAAAATGGATAAAGTGAATGATCTAAAAAATTTCTTTGCTTAGTTTTTTGTTTGCTTAGTGGGTATCCTGGTTTAGGATATCTTTAATGCAATTGGATCGTCAAAAAAGCATTGAATATGGCTTTCTTGAGTTTGTAAGTCAACTACACTCAAAACATAATTCTTCCTCATTTTATATTGAGCATCGTGAAGTTCTAAGAACAATGTTTTTCAATCAGCTCTTATCCAGAGCATTAGATTACGCGGCTAGAGATTTAAAGAAAAAAGGTTTGGCCTATTACACTATCAGTAGCGCAGGGCATGAGAGTAATGTTTTACTTGGACAACTGTTGAATGTGAATGATCCTTGTTTTTTACATTATCGCAGCGGTGCTTTAATGGCTCAGCGCTATCGTTTTGATTCACAAAGAGATTATACTGAAGATACATTGATGTCCTTTATGTGCGCTCGTAATGAACCAGTGAGCGGTGGGCGGCATAAAGTCTGGGGAAGTGTTAAACTTAATGTATTACCTCAAACCAGTACCATTGCTTCGCATTTACCCAAAGCCGTGGGGGCAGCCTTTGCTTTGGCAAAATTAAAAGATCAAGAGTGTTTGGATGGTGTAAGTAAGGATAGCATTATCTGTTGTAGTTTTGGTGATGCCTCGGCCAATCATTCAACGGCCTTAGGTGCCATCAATACAGCTAAATGGACCGCTTATCAAAATCTGCCCATGCCTATTCTTTTTGTCTGTGAAGATAATGGTTTGGGTATTTCTGTGAAAACACCGCATAATTGGATTAGAAATAATTATGCCAACAGTCAATCCATGAAATATATCTATACTGATGGTAATGATCCACAAGCAGCCTATGGTCAAGTCAAGCAAGCTATTGATTATTGTAGAGCTTATAAAAAACCGGTTTTTTTACATTTAAAAACAACTCGTCTGATGGGACACGCAGGCAGTGATATTCAGGCAGCGTATTTATCTGAACAAGAAATTCTTGCACAAGAAAAGAATGATCCTCTCTTGGCTTGGGCCAAAGCTCTTGTAGAAAACCATGTTCTAAGCAAAGAAGAAATTGTAGAAGCTCATACGAATATTGTTCAGGACATTGATCACAAGAGTAAGCGCTGTATGCAATTAGAAAAGATTCAAAACAAAGAAAATTTGACGCTGCCTTATAATAATAAGCTGAAAAAAATTGACTGCAAACGTGTAAGTTTTGTAAGTGACTCTGGGACTAACAGCTCATTAAACAATAACTTCAACACAAAGCCCAGGCATATGGCCATGTTGTTGTCTATGGGGCTTAAAGAATTGATGCAAAAAGATGCCGGCGTCATGGTTTTTGGAGAAGATGTTGCCAAAAAAGGTGGCGTCTACCATGTCACAAAAGGCTTGTACGAACACTTTGGCCCAGCGCGGGTGTTCAATACGGTTTTGGATGAGCAGTCCATTTTGGGCTTGGCCATGGGTATGTCACACATGGGTTTTTTACCTATTCCAGAGATTCAGTACTTAGCCTATTATCACAATGCCCAAGATCAAATTCGCAGTGAAGCGGCATCGACGGCTTTTTTTTCTAATGGGCAGTTTCATAACCCTATGGTGATTCGTGTTGCATCTTTTGCCTATCAAAAAGGGTTTGGAGGACATTTTCATAATGATAATTCCATTGCAGTGTTAAGGGACTTACCTGGAGTGATTGTTGCTTCTCCATCGCGGGGAGATGATGCCGTAAAGATGCTGCGGACCTGTTATGACTTGGCCAAAGACTGTGGAAAGGTGGTATTCTTTTTAGAGCCTATTGCCTTATACATGACTAAAGATTTGTATGAAGATCAAGATGAAGCGTGGAGTTTTCAATATCCACAAGCCAATGAAATAATTGCTTATGGAGAATGCAGTGTGCACGGCCAATCAAAAACGGTGATTATTAGTTATGCCAATGGTTATTACATGAGCTTAAGAGCGGCACAGCAATTGAAGCAAGAGAGCAATAAAGAGGTAAGCGTGATGGATTTAAGATGGTTACATCCACTGCCTTTGGATAGTGTATTGAAGCACTTACAAAATTTAGGAGCAGAAAAGATTTTAATAGTAGATGAGTGTAGAAAAAATGGCGGCGTAGCCGACAGCTTAAGCCGCGCTATTCTACAAAAATTTAAAAATATTCAACTCAAAGTGATTGAAGCTGAAGAGTCATACATACCCTTAGGTCCAGCAGCAAATACCGTATTGCCCACTGAAGAAGATATATTGAGAGAGCTGAAAAGTTTTGATCATGATCAGTGAGATCTTGTACAGACGTGTTTTGTCTGAGATTGGGTATAAAGAGCCTGAAGACAAAGATTTAGACTATATACATAATCAAGAACAAAGCTCAGACAGCTCTCATATATTTATAAGGTTTGAAAGTGATTGCTATATTCGGGTTTACTCAGACTTAATAGATTTTGAAGTTTCTATGAAATCATAGAATGTGTTTTTGAATAGTTAGCTATATTTATCATATTTAAAGCTAGAGTTTAACTATTAGCGAAAAACGAGCAAGCACTGCGAAAGCGCTTGCGAGCGCAAAGGGATGAATTGAGGGAAACCGCGTTTTCTTCAAGAGGGGGGCTTTGCATAAGAAACTGTAAGGGCTACGCCCAACAGTTTCTAAAAAGCGTTTTCCCCTCTTGGAAAAGAGAGTTGACTAAAGTGCTTTTATATGTAACATTGCCGCATTAACTGACTAAGTTATTGAAATTTTTAGGAGAGTGATAAAAATGACTTTAGTTAAAGTAAGAGACGGCGAATCATTTGAAGCGGCCATGCGCCGGTTTAAAAAAATCTGTGAAAAAGCAGGGATTTTAGCCGAAGTAAAAAAAAGAGAACATTACGTTAAGCCAAGCGTGAAAAGAAAGAAAAAAGCGATTATGGCTCGTAAACGTAATGCAATGACAGCAAGAAAATCGTCATCTCGGTTTTAGTGTTACATTTCATGAAAGTACCGTTTAACTACGCTACATATAATGGTTTGAGAGGGATAGTCTTTGGTTCCAAATGATATTGTTGATGAAATTAGACAAAGAACTAATTTAATTGACCTTATCTCGCAAGTAACGCGTTTAAAGCGTTCTGGTAGCAATTGGATGGGATGTTGTCCTTTCCATGAAGAAAAGACACCCTCTTTTTCTGTTAGTGAAGAGAAGCAGTTGTATCACTGTTTTGGTTGTGGTGAGAGTGGTACGGTATTTTCATTTATGATGAACTATCACCGTTTAAGTTTTCCAGAAACTTTGGAAAGCTTGGCGAGTAAGGTAGGGATTGATTTAGGACCATACAAGCAAGGACAGTCAGCACAAGAGTATCAACAGCAAAAAGAGCTAAAGAAAAAAATAGGTGATTTGTTTGCTTATGCCAATCAGTGTTTTCAAAAGTGTTTGGCAAAGTCACCTAGAGCAGCTTTTGCTAGAGAATATCTTGAGAAGCGAGGCTATTCTAAAAGTACTCAAAAAAAATGGGGCATTGGTTTTGCTCCTGCTGGAACCAAGCATTTGTATGAGGCTTTGGTTAAAAGAGGAGGCATTGAAGAAAAACATATGTTGACTTCAGGCTTAATAGGAAAAAATGAAAAGGGAGTTTACGATATGTATAGAAATCGTATTGTATTTCCTATTTCAGATGCTGAAGGTCAAACCATTGGGTTTGGAGCTAGGGTATTAGACAACAGCAAACCTAAATACATCAACTCACCTGAACATATCTTATTCAACAAACGCCGAACATTATTTGGCTTATGGCAAGCAAAAGAAACCATCAAAAAACAAGGGAAAGCCATTGTTGTAGAAGGTTATACGGATGTTATTTCTTTGCATCAAGCAGGTTTAAACCATGCAGTTGCATCTTTGGGAACCGCCTTCACTAAAGATCATGCTAAAATATTGCGTCGTTATACGGACCAAATTGTATTTATCTTTGATGGTGATCAAGCAGGCTCTAATGCTGCCTATAAATCTCTGGTTCCGTCTGTAAGTGAAGGCCTAGATGCTAGAGTTATATTCTTAAAAGAAGGCGAAGATCCAGACAGTGTTGCTAAAAATGCCGATGCATTAGATGCGTTAAAACAAGACTTAATTAATCCTCAAAAACTGTTAGACTATTATATCGAAAAAGAATTTTTAAACAGTTCAGATATTAGAAAAAAGTCTTCGGCCATAGAAACCCTGGTTGAACTTATCCAGCAAACTTCCGATGTTTATTTAAAGGAAGCCTTGTTGAGTCAGCTAGTCAGCCAGACTTCAGTGGACAAAGATATCTTTTATGGAAAAAGTAGCTATATCAAAGCGAAACAACCTGCTACGCAAACAAAAAAAATTATAAATAACAATGTTGTGCAAGAGAAGTTTTGGCGTGAAGAAAGTTTATTGTTAAGAGTTCTTTTGCAAGTTCCACAAAGTTTTGACCGCTATATTGAGGATAAAGCTGAACAATATTTTGACCAAAGTTTTCAAAAACATATTTTGCCATGGTTAGACGCTAACCGTGAAAACCCGACTGATGAAATCAGCTTAGCTAGAAGCATAGATTTATGGCCTGTTAAAGATCATATTGGCGCTCTAAGCAAAGCATTTTTAGAAGATAATTATGATATTCATCAAGATTGGGAAAAAATTTGGTCCGATTGTATTAAAAAAATGAAAACCAAACGGATTAAATTTTTAACAGAGCAACTCAAAAGTAGAGATGATCAATCTAGAGAAGATGTTCATGCTATTTTTAGTGAAATAGAAAGTTTAAAAAAAACCTTACAAACAAGTTCTAAATCAGAAGGTTTATGAGCAAGGGAGGCAGTATGAGAGACGACGAAAATAAAGATGTAAATGTAGTCAAAAACCTCATAGAGACAGGTAAAGAAAAAGGGTATTTAACCTATGAAGAGGTTAATGATGTTTTACCTAAGGATGTCGTGGTTAATGACCAACTTGATGATATCATGGTCATGTTTGGAGAAATGGATATTACGATTGTTGACTCTGAGCAAGAAGGCCAAGCTTTAAAAGCAGGTTCAAAAGATGATGCTGATGGTGATGAAGCTTCTGATGACAGTGATTCTAAGTCTAATGATCCTGTAAGAGTTTACCTAAAGCGTATGGGGTCGGTTGCTTTACTGACTCGTGAGGGTGAAGTAGAGATTGCTAAACGGATTGAAGAGGGAGAAGATGATGTTCTTCAAATCTTGATTCGTTCAATCTTAGGGGTAAAAGAAATTTTAAATATTGGTGAGAAACTTAAAAAAGGAACCATCAGAATTAAAGATCTTATCCGGGGTATTGAAGAAGATGACGAAACATTTGATGAAGAAGGTACAACAAAAGCTGTTCTTAAGTTAATTGATAAAATTAAACGCATTGATAAAGATAATCAAAAACAGTTAAAAGATAAAAAAACAGCGGGTCGTTCCAACCTTAAAAAGCGTCAAATCAGTGAAAAAATAGAAAAAAACTATATCAAAATGTTTGATACACTGAAGGAGATTAACCTTAACCGTAAGTGGATCAATAGAATTGTATCTCGCTTAAAAACAATGATTTTAAAAATTGATCAATCAGAAAGAGTTTTTAAAACTGCACAGAGAAGATCTGGAAAAACGACAAAAGAATTAAAAGCCTTATTTAAAGAATCTAAAAAAGGCAGTGCTGAAGCTAAAAAAGTAGATAAAAAACTCAAAAAGATTTCTTTAGAGGTTTTAGTTGATTTAGTGAAAGCAGTTAGAGTGGCTGAGAAAAGAGTTGTAACGGTGGAAGAGGATGCCGGCATGACCGCCAAACAACTCAAAGATACTTACAATAGGATACGCAAAGGCGAGCGTTTAGCAGATATAGCTAAGGCAGAATTGATTGAAGCTAACTTACGTTTGGTTGTGTCCATAGCTAAAAAATATACCAATAGAGGCTTGCAGTTTTTAGATTTAATCCAAGAAGGTAATATTGGTTTGATGAAAGCCGTAGATAAATTTGAGTACAGAAGAGGTTATAAGTTTTCTACTTATGCTACATGGTGGATTCGTCAAGCAATAACCCGAGCAATTGCAGATCAGGCGAGAACGATTCGTATCCCTGTGCATATGATTGAAACCATCAATAAATTGGTGAGAACATCTAGATTTTTAGTGCAAGAGTTGGGTAGGGAGCCTTCACCAGATGAAATTGCAGAAAGAATGGAATTGCCAGTAGATAAGGTTCGCAAAGTTTTAAAAATTGCAAAAGAGCCGATTTCTTTGGAAACACCTATTGGTGAAGAAGAAGATTCAAGTTTAGGTGATTTTATTGAAGATAAAAATGCAATCAATCCTTCTGATGCTGTTGTGGGAATGAGTTTGTCTGAGCAAACACGTAAGATTTTAGCAACGTTGACTCCGCGTGAGGAAAAAGTATTGCGCATGCGCTTTGGTATTGGTGAAAAATCAGATCATACGCTTGAAGAAGTCGGACAGGATTTTGATGTGACGCGTGAGCGTATACGTCAAATAGAAGCTAAAGCATTGCGTAAATTACGTCATCCGAGCCGTGCTAAAAAATTGAAGACATTTATTGACAATTAAAGCCGACAATAACTAGTCTAAGAGTGATTATTTTTGCATAAGCTCTAAAGATGATTGCAAAAATGTAAGAACTATGAAATTAATGCATAAGCTTTAAACGAGGATGGTTAAACGTAAGTTTTACGGGCCCTTAGCTCAGTGGTTAGAGCATCCGGCTCATAACCGGCAGGTCCCTGGTTCAAATCCTGGAGGGCCCACCACACAGTTTAAAGTGTTTAAATTAATAATTTTATGGGGTTGTGAATGATGCATTTTGAAGAGTTGTTAAAACTACAAACATTGGATATTGAGTTAGATAAAATAAAATCCGAGAGAGAAGGCTACCCAAATCAGCTAGAGTCAGTAAAAAATAGTTACGATAAGATTTTAAAAGATTATGAAAATCTTAATGATCGTGTAGAAGCCTTGACAACAGAAAAGGCAAGTTTACAAGAAAAACTAGATTTAGAAGAAACGCGCTTAAATAAAAGTAAAGTTAGACTAAATGAAATAAAAAATAATTTTGAGTATCAGGCTTTACGCAGAGAAATTGATTCCACTGAAAAGAGTAACTTCACTTTACAACAAACAATTGCGTCTCATAGTGAAGAGTTGCAAAAATTAGAAGAGGCTTTAAAGCAAAAAAAGGAAGAGCTAGAGCAAGTTGAAACTAAATTTGATGATGTAAAAAATTTGGTAGACGAAAAAAGTGATTACTACGCACAAGAAATTTCCAAACGCCAAAATGAAGTTGATCAATATTATGATCATATAGAAAAGTCCCTGTTAAGTAAGTATAAGTTTATTCGCAAGCGATTGGATTACGCTGTGGTTAGTGCAGATGATGGTGTGTGTAAAGGGTGCTATATGAGTTTACCTCCACAAATGATCAATGAAATGCAAACCAAAAAAGATTTGTACAATTGTCCCAATTGCCACAGAATTTTATATTTAGAAGATTACATTGAACGATAAAAAGAATTCTTTAGCCATGTGTATTGCTTATATTGATGGAGCCTCAAGGGGTAATCCAGGTGAGGCTGCTGTTGGTGTCAGTTTGTGTACTAAAGATGGACAAGAACACGCCACAGTTGCAAAATACATTGGCCAGGCAACCAATAATGTTGCTGAATATACATCGTTATTGTCAGCACTTGATTTGGCTCAGTCTCATTCCTGTAAAGAATTAAAAATATATGCAGATTCACAACTTATGGTTCGGCAGATTCAAGGTATGTATAAAGTTAAAAACCCAGAGTTAAAAAAATTATGGTTGCAAGCTGTACAAAAGATTGAGTTTTTTGATTCATTTGAAATTGAGCATGTGCGACGAGAATACAATAAACGTGCTGATGCACTTGCCAATAGCGCACTCGATAATAGAGCTTGATTGCATCCATAGACACAGAGCCGTAAAGCTTTTTAGCTTGAAGTTTTAAATTTAAGCTTTTTCTTTTCCAAACATTTTGATAAAACCACATGAAAGTTAAATGGGTCATCGCTGATGTATTTATACGTTGGAGGAAAGTCCGGACTTCATAGGGAAAGATGCTGGTTAATGGCCAGTGCAGGTGACTGTAGGAAAGTGCAACAGAAAGCAAACCGCCTATAATTTATTTATGGGTAAGGGTGAAACAGGGAGGTAAGAGCTCCCTCACGAGAGCCGTGTGAGCGGCCGTGCGGTAAACCCCATCTGAAGCAAGATCAAATAGAAAAGCGTTTGAGGGTGTCCCGCCTGAAGCTTTTGGGTAGATCGCTTGAGCCTGTTGGTAACAACAAGCCTAGATAAATGATGATCAATGCAGCAATGCATACAGAATCCGGCTTACAATTAACTTATTTTTTATAGGGGGTGATAAGAACACCCCCTATAAAAAATTATTTTGCTCGACTCAGGTATTCCCCAGTGCTGGTATCAATTTCTATTTCTTCGCCTTCCTCAATAAAGCCTGGGACCTTGACAGAATATCCTGTTTCCAACTTGGCTCCTTTTAAGGAGTTGGTTGCGGTAGCAGTTTTAATATATGGCTCCGTTTCAATGATTTTTAGACGCACACTTTTTGGCATTTCAATGCCAATAGGATTGCCTTCATAGAGCTCAATCATGACACTGCTACCGTCTTTAAGATAAGGCAGGGCATTTTCCAAGTTGTCTTTTTGCATTTGAATCTGCTCATATGAGGTATTATCCATAAAATGGTACGTTTCTCCTTCAGCATACAAAAACTGAGCGTCTCGTTGGTCTAAAACCACGCGTTCAACAGGTTCTCCTGAGCGAAATCGATACTCGGTTTGAGTTCCTTTTAAAACATTGCGCAGTTTGGTTTGAATATAAGCACCACCCTTACCAGGTTGAGTGTGCATGGTACTCATCACCCGCCATAATTCACCCTCATGTTTGATAATCATGCCAACTTTGAGCTGTTTTGATCCAATCATACTTCTTCCCTTTCAAGCTGTTTTGAAGATACAATCAGGTACCGGCAGCATAATCAGTAAGATAAGCAATTTGGTCTTCTGTTAATTCATCAATACTTAAGCCCATGGTTTTAAGTTTTATACCGGCAATTTCTTCATCCAGTTCACTTGGAAGAACATAAACTTTTTTATCTAAGGTATTTCCTTCTTGAGCAAGTTTTACCATGGCAGAAAATTGATTGGCAAAAGACATATCCATCACTTCTGAGGGATGTCCTTCTGCAGCTACCAAGTTAATTAAACGTCCTTGACCAATGACATAAATACGATGACCATTTTTTAAAGTGTACTCTTCATTACTGGTTCTAATTTCACGTTTACTTTCTTTAATGGTTTCTAAATCAGCCAGGTTCAGCTCACAGTCATAATGCCCTGTATTGGAAACAATGGCGCCATCTTTCATGACTTCAAAGTGTCTTTTTACAATGACGTCTTTCATGCCCGTGGCAGTCATAAAAATATCACCATGTTTGGCCGCTTCGTCCATGGTCATTACTGTGTGACCTTCTAAAGTAGCCCTTAATGCTGCGACAGGATCAACCTCAGTGATAATGGTTTTTGCTCCCATGCCCTGGGCACGCATAGCCACACCTCGTCCACAATGACCGTAGCCAGCAACAACAAAAGTTTTTCCAGCAATAAGAACACTGGTGGCTCTTAATAAGCCATCCAAGGAGGATTGTCCTGTTCCATAAACATTATCAAAATCCCATTTTGTTGCAGAATCATTGACTGCAAATACAGGGTATTTAAGAGCACCGTCTTTGGCCATAGCTCTAAGCCTATGGACACCGGTTGTGGTTTCTTCTGTTCCCCCCAAAATTTTATTGGCTAAATCTGGGTATTTATTGTGAACAGTGAAGATCAGATCAGCACCGTCATCGAGCGTTAAATTAGGATTTTTTTCTATGGTGGCATCAATGCATTTGTAAAAATCTTCATTGCCCATGCCATGCCATGCATAAATGGCTATACCACGTTTTGCTAGAGAAGCAGCGATATCATCTTGTGTTGACAAAGGGTTGCAGCCAGACCATGAAATTTCAGCGCCAGCAGCTTTTAAGGTTTCAATTAAAACAGCAGTCTCTTTGGTTACATGTAAGCACCCAGCAATAGTGTGTCCTTTTAAAGGTTGTTCTTTTTTGGCTTTTTCACGTAAGGTCATCAAAACAGGCATTCTGCTTTCTGCCCAAGAAATTTTCTTATCACCACTTTCGGCCAGGTTGATATCTTTAACTTTATAATCCATCAAACAATCCTTTCTATTGCTAAATTTGAATGCATACAAGCTATATCAAGATGCTCAGATTGCCAAGGAAACAAGGCTCTTGCTGACCTTTTCTTGGAAATTATTAGGATTTAAGCTTTAAAGGCTGACTTGTAAGGCAATATTGATCCAATGGTCCTTCTGGTTTTGTCCTTGGTCATCATATTGCTTAAGGGTATAACGCGTTTGTAGTTTATGGCGATGGTTTTTTGAAAAATAAATATTTACCCCGCCTCCTGTTTCTATGGCAGTATCTTCAATTTGATTGTTTAAACTTGAGCGTGCATAGAGACCAGCCAGTTCCAATTGAGAGGGAACAACAAAAACAGAAGGTTGAATATAAAAGCCCCAACTTTTAATATCTGAACCTGTGTCAGGCATGAGTTTTCTATAGTAATATTCAGCTTGTAAAGCCAGGCCTTTCTTTTTCCAAATAAAATCACTATTAATCGATAGGCTGTCGGCGTTGTTAAGGTCTATCGTATCGTCATTGTTAACGTAGACAGAGTTATTTTGAGAAAAAGCAATAGAACCATTGAGCTCCATTTTTCCCACTTGAGAATCTTCTACGTCACCTTCGGAAAAACCAACGTAGCCTTTAGGAGCAATGCCTATTCTTCCAACATACAACATTCTATTATTATTAGCCTGGGTTACCGGATATTGAGGTGAGCCATTATCAAGAGCAATTGGATTTTGATTGTTAAATGCTGCAGCCGACATATGAAACGTAGGTTTGTAATGGGATAACATGAGTCCTTGGCTACGCCTTAAAGTAAAGGCGTTGTTTACATGGTTTCTAAAGGGTGCAACAAGATTCCCAGAGTAAATAAGAGCTTGGCGGGAAAAAGGAACTTTAAACTGTCCAAGTTGTAAGTAATAGCTTCCTTGTTTTAAACGAACATAAAAATCTTCCAAGCGCATTTGTTGGCCTATGCTTTCTGAGGGTATTTTAAACCGAGGACTGGTATCTTGAAATTCACCAAAAGCAGTTTGTAAAAAATATTCAATATTTTGAGAGTAGGCATGGCCACCCAAGTAAATTTTACCATGTAAGACATCAAAGCGATGAATATTTTCAGTCTGCTCTAAAACAGCTGAAGAATAAAGAAAGTTGAGTCTTCCACCCAACTTCATAGAATATTTTTCATCTTGCGTGGCCAAGTAAAAACCATCTTTGTAGCCAGCATTGATATTGGTAATGTGTTGTGCATGAAGCGAGGTAAAACTGAAAAAAAACGAGCAAAAAAAGCAATAGATAGATATGTAAAAATAAAGTAAGGGTTTTTGTAATGTCATATTTCAGATTAAATGCAAATTTAGTAAAACTGTCAAAGAAGCATCTTTTTTTGTGGATAGTTTTTTGTGGTTTAGGTCTTGCTCAAGCGCAAATCCATGACAGAATGAGTGCATTTGGTAACTCTTTTGTTCTGCAGTCACATAGCCAAAATACAAATAAAACCCTAAGCCAAGCCTATCAATTTGACTGGTTGTTTTTTTTAGATAGAACCACCGCATTTAATCTAGCTTGGAATATTGGTGTTGATGACCAACACAGACACAGTGTTTCTTTGGGAATTAACAAATATTTTGGTCGTTATACAGAGATTAGTCCATTTATTCAGGGACATTTTTCTTTCCTGTACTCACCTGTTCGTGAAATAGGCTGGTTTGCAGGCCTTGGCTTAGAATGGAATCTAAGACGCTGGACTAAAAATGATAATTTAAGAGTAAATACAGGTATAGGTTTTAGTCAGTGGATCATCAACAACAGCGAAGATATTTATAGAGTAGATTTATTAAAGTTAGGTATGGGCTGGCATTTTTAGTGTTTCTTAACGCGTAAGCGTTTAGAAACACTTATGCGAAGCATCGCAACAGCGATGCGTAGCTTGAGATAGAAAAGCTAAAACAAAATGAAGAAGAAAGAAGATTTAGAAGCCTAAGGTTAAGCGTAAGCGTTTAGAAACACTTATGCGAAGCATCGCAACAGCGATGCGTAGCTTGAGATAGAAAAGCTAAAGCAAAATGAAAAAGAAAGAAGACTTAGAAGCCTAAGGTTAAGCGTAAGCATTTAGAAACACTAAGGATAGACTTGGCCGTTGCACTTGTAGGTGACACAACTTAAAAACTCTCGCTCTTGCTTGTATTGGGTTACTCTTTTTGTATCGCCATATGCATCATAACTATGATCTTCTTTAATCGACTCTTCAATGATACGATCCCCCAAACGCTCACGTGTTTCTCCTCCAATAGCCACAGCGCCTTGTGGGCAATGCTGTTGAACTTTTATAGCCCACTCTTCTTGAGGGCAAGCAGATGAATTGACACCCTCACAACATAAGTTGATGGTGTTGCCCTGCCAAGAAACCAACTCTGGCCTGTTGGTAAAAAGAGTACATGAACTTAACAACAAACTTAATATTAGAAAAACACTACATTTAGATTTCATTTTCATCACTTTGTTTTAACGTTACTAAAAAAAAAATATCAAATAAAAAATTCTTTTTATTGATGCTTAAAAATAAAAATTCATTTTCAGTTCATCTTTTTCTAGTGGGCTTGTGACCAGTTTTCACCTTGGCCTAGATCTATTTTTAAGGGAACCTTTAATTTTAAAGCGTTTTCCATGCATTGTTGGGTTAATTTTTTAACCGCTTCAATTTCTTCATTCAGCGTTTCCAACACTAACTCATCGTGAACTTGGAGGACCAACTTACTTTTAAGTTTTTGTCTACTCAGCTCAGCATCAATATCCAACATGGCTTTTTTAATCAGGTCGGCGGCGCTACCTTGAATGGGGGTGTTGGTTGCAATCCGTTCAGCATTGGCCTTGATCATTGGGTTTTTGCTATAAATATCAGGTAAAGGTCGTTGCCGTCCGAGTATGGTTTCAATGTAGCCATGTTTTTTAGCAAATTCAATTTGTGCATTTAAGTAATCTTTGATTTTAGAAAAACTGTTAAAATAGGATGCAATAAAATCTTTGGCTTCATTTAAACTTACTCCTGTTTCTTTGGATAAGCGCTGTGGCCCCATTCCATAAAGGACTCCAAAATTAATGGCTTTGGCTCGGCTTCTTAAATTGGCATCAACTTCTTTTGGATCTTTGTTAAAAATTGTTGCTGCGGTTTGGGTGTGAACATCAAGGTTTTGTTCAAACGTTTTGATTAAAGTTTCATCGTCAGCCAGATGCGCAAGCATGCGTAATTCAACTTGTGAGTAATCTGCTGAAATCAAACATGAGTCTTTTGGGGCAATAAAAGCTTCACGAATCTCTTTGCCATACTCAGAGCGAATGGGGATGTTTTGCAAGTTGGGATCTGAACTGGACAATCTGCCGGTAGAAGCAATGGTTTGATTGAATGAAGTATGAATGCGGCCTGTCCGCTGAGCAATCAACTTGGGCAAAGCCTCAATATAAGTAGACATCAATTTGGATAAGTTTCTGTATTCTAGAATAAGTGCAACCAAGGGATGGTCAGAAAACTTTTCTAAAGTGGCATGGTCAGTGGCATAACCGGTTTTGGTTTTTTTAAGCTTTTTAATACCTGATCCTTCTTGCACTTTAACTTTTTCAAACAAAATAGGTCCCATTTGTTTGGGTGAGTTGATGTTAAAACTCTCTCCCGCTTTTTGATGAATATCTTCTGTAAGTTGAATTAAACGTTTGCTCAACTTATTAGAAAGTGACTTAAGCTTTTTTGTATCCAAAAGCATGCCGTGTGCTTCCATTTTTTGTAAGACACATAATAATGGAATTTCTAGCTCTTGATAAAGTGTGTTTAATTTTTTGTTGTTTTGCAATTGCGTATCAAAATAATTGTAGAGTCTTAAAGTGACATCGGCATCTTCACAGGCATAATGCGCAAGCTTATCAATTTCTACCTGATCCATAGAAATTTGTTTTTTGCCTTTACCGATAAGAGCTTCAGTTGGAATTTTTTCTAAACCTAAGTATTTTTGAGCAATATGGTCCATGCCGTGTTGGCGTTGGTCAGAGGCTAAAACATAAGAACTTAACATGGTATCAAAACTGATTCCGGTAACATGAATGTCATATTTGGATAAAATATGCATATCGTATTTTATATTTTGGCCGCCTTTTTTTATTTTTGGATCTTCTAGTATAGGCTTAAGTTTTTTTAAGGTGCTTTCAAAATCAAGGTGACCGGGGTGAACGGGAATAAAAAAAGCTTCTTGTTCTTTAAAGGCAATAGAAATACCAACAAGTTCAGCTTCAATAGGGTTGAGGCCAGTTGTTTCTGTGTCTAGAGCAAAAAGCTTTTGTTTTTTTAAAGTTTTGATCAAATCATCCAGCTGCTGTTGAGATTCTATACAGGTATAATTGCCTTGAACTTCTAAGGCATGACCTTCTTCTTGACTTGTTTTTTTTGCAGATGAAGGGGTTGTAGACGTATTTTTATGCTCTGATTTTTTTGAGTTGTCTGATTTAGGGTTTAAAAAACGCTTTAAAGAATGAAAGTCCAATTCATCAAAAATACTTTCTAATTCTGGTTTGTTAAAAGGGCTGATGCTGAGTTCTTCAAAACTTGTATCAACTGGGACATCGGTTTTTATGGTAACCAGCTCTTGGCTTAAAAATGCATGATCTTTGTTTTCTGATAATTTTACTTGAAGTTTCTCAGGTTTGACTTGATCCAGGTTTTTGTAAATGCCCTGTAAATGTTCAAATTGCTCAATCAGTTTTAAAGCAGTTTTGGGACCAATACCAGGAACGCCCGGAATATTATCAGAACTGTCACCCATCAAGGCCATAAAGTCAATGACCTGCTCTGGTTTGACACCCCATTTTTTAACAGGGCCCTCAACGCCTACAATATCTACCGTACCTTTTTTCATGGTGTACATAGAAATATTGTCTTCTAAGAGTTGCATAAAGTCTTTATCTCCACTGACCATATAGGCATGAATCCCTTCTTTGGCTGACTGTTTAGCCAAGGTACCAATGATATCATCGGCTTCAAAACCATCCATAACCAAGTAGGGGATGTTCATTTCTTCAACAATTTTACGAATATATGGCAATTGAATTTTGAGTTCATCCGGCATTTTTTCGCGGGTAGCTTTGTATTCTTTGTACATCTCATGCCGAAAAGTCTTTTTAGGACCATCAAAGATAACAGCTATATGGGAAGGGTTTTCTTTTTTAAGAAGATTCAAAAGTGTATTGGTAAAACCAAAAACCGCACTGGTTTCCATACCTTCAGAGTTTTTTAAGGGATTGCTGATAAATGAAAAATGACTTCTATAAGCCAGAGCTGAGCCATCAATTAAGAAGAGTTTTTGGTCATTGTTGGTTTTTTTCATGCCCTTATGGCATACCCTATTCTGAATAAGAAGGAAACTATGCTTAGATCTTTAGAAAACTTGAATGAGCAGCAGCTACAGGCATGGGAAGATGCTTTAATAGCCTACATGTATCAAATGAAGTGGCAGCAAACGTGGAATGGGCAAGCAATCCCCAAAGATATTGTAAAATCAATTTGCGCACATGCTTTAAAATTATCGAATGCATTCACTTTGGATCGGACACAACTTGATTCAAAGTACTTTAATAAGAAAGATGTTCAGTTGGCTTACTTAATGTATTTTCACTTGGCCAATGTGGTGCGGGTTGCGGCATGCTTACACTCTTACTTAGAAGCTTACTTTCAAAAAAATACTGAAAAAACAGTATTATATGTTTTGGATTTAGGTTCAGGCTGGGGGGCAACCGCTTGGGCGCTAGAGTTTTTATTAAAAAACCATTGGCCGCATGTTCGGGCAGAAGTTGTTCTAACAGATCATAATAAAGCAATTTTAGAACAAGCAAAAAACTTATTCAGTTTCATGTCTTTTACGCAAGTGAGAGTGACAACCAAGGCTTTTGATTTAAACACCAAAAAAACATTAAAGTCACTGCATCAAAAACACGCTTATGATCTAATTGTAGCCGCCAATGCCATCAATGAAGTGAATGAAAATACCCAAGAACAGCTTGATCGAGTATTTACCATACTGTGGAAGTACCATCTCAGTGCAGATGGAGCCATTGCCATTATGGAGCCGGCTTTGATGAGTACTTCTAGACAATTAACATTTTTAAGAGATCAATGGCTTCAAGCTTGGCAAGCCTACGCCCCGTTTCCATGTTTACATCATGCCCAGTGTCCAATGAATAGCGATAAAAAAGACTGGTGTCATTTTGAAACTGTATGGCATGCCCCAAACTTAAGAAGAAAAATTGAACGCTTTTTAGAGCATAAAGATAAAGCACTCAAAGCCAGCTATATTGTTTTAAGCAAAATAAATTTACACAAACAAAAAAATCATCAAGTTAAAGCAAGAGTGATATCCAATGAGTTAAAACTCAAACCCAAACGCTGTGTCTTGGTGTGTACAGCAAGTGGAAAACATTTGGTTGAATTGGATAAAAGTTTGAAAAAAAATACTTATGCCAGAGGCGATCTGATAACAATCAGTGAATGATATCAAATTAAGATTTATTTTTCTTACAGGCTTTAACAAAAGCTTTAAAAATTTTTTTGCTCACTTCTGTTTTAAGCAGTTCTTCTGGATGCCATTGTATGCCTAAAGCAAAAGAATGTTTGGTGGACTCAATGGCTTCCACTGTACCATCCAAGGCTTTTGCGGTGATGATGAGATCTTTGCCCGTTTGTTTAACCGCTTGGTGGTGGTTAGAGTTCACTTTAACCCTATCTTTTTTTAAGATAGAATGGAGTAAAGTTTTTTTCTCAAGATCAATCCAGTGTTGGCCTTTTTTATGGTCATTCACTTTTTCCAGCTGTGAAGGCATGTCTTGATAAAGGTTGCCCCCTTGGACGACATTCAGTGTTTGGCAACCAAGACAAATACCAAGATAAGGCATATCGTGTTTTAAAGCTTTTTTGAGTAAGGCTATATCATAGTCACTGCGTTCATTGGGTGAGAGCTCAAATTTAATTTTTGGGAGTTTTTTTTCATCATAATAGCTGGGATGTAAATCATCACCGCCAGTAAGCATAATGCCATCGACCAAACTTAAGTGGTAATCAATATGATCCATGTCAGCAGTAAAAATAAGTGTGCTGGCACCAGCCAGTTCTAGACAGCGGATGTAGTTTTCATAACAACCAATGACTTTTTTTCTTTTTGGATTCGTTAAATAATGCGGACCTATGCCAATAATGGGTTTCTTTTTCATTTCCAAGCTAGTATAAACATATTTTTTATAAGAAGTTTAAGTTTTACAGTAAAAAAATAATTTTTATGAGTGTTAAGGTCAATCAAGATAAAGGTTTAAAGCCAATACAAGTAGTTGCTGCTGTTGTTTTCAACCAGGAGAAGGAAGTTCTCATTGCTAAAAGAAAAGATGGCAAGCAGTGTTGGGAATTTCCTGGTGGAAAAATAGAGTTAAAAGAAGGTCATAAGCAGGCACTTGTGAGAGAATTAAAAGAAGAGTTGGGCATTGAGGCCATCAAAATAGAAAGTTTATTGGATGCCTATACTTACGACTATCCAAACAAACAAGTGCAATTATTTTTCTACCAATGTTATTTAGATTTAACACATGCACTACAAAAAAATGTGCATGCAGAACTGAGATGGGTTCCCATCAATGCGCTACAAACATTTGATTTTTTACCCGGTAATCAAAGAGTTCTTAAGGGTTTGTGTGTTGAGCAACAAAGGTCTTAATGCGATCACGATCGGACTGTAAAATTTCAGTAAATTGAATCCCCATTCCTGAAGAGTTACCATCAATGGGACCAGCCTGGTTATAGGTCCATATAACGATGCCTTCGGCTTCAATCAATTGGTCATCCCCAGGGAGTTTGAATCTGAGTTTAACTTCTGACCCTACATTTTGCAGTTTACGTGTTTTTACAAAGGCTCCACCCGTAGAGACGTTATCCAGTTTACTTAAAAAATATTCCCCATAGGCGCCCAAATCAACATCAATTTCAACTTTAACCCGTTGACTCTGACGACGACTTGCAAAAGAATCTTCTGACATAGAAGCTTATTTAGCATTATTTTTTTAAGTCGTCGAAAAAATACAGGTCTAGAAAAATTTCTAAAAGCTATTTATCTTTTGTTCTAGGTTTGTGCTGTGTTCCTAAACCCGCAGTTATGAAAAGAGCTGTGCTTAAACATTGGGTGTCAGCAGTATGCCAGACACCTTTTGGGTTAATGGCATAGTCATAAGGCTCTAAAACAATTTCTTTTTTCTCTCCTGGTTTAATTTCTTGGATAAGAGTGAAGTGTCCTTCCAGACATAAAACCATTTCATCACCTTCTGGGTGTTGTTCCCAGACATCCCAAGCTTCTTCAAAGCTATGCAAGGATACCAAACGACCTTCTTTGCCATCACTTGCATGTCGTTTAGCATAAGATTCATACCAATCAAACCCGGTAAACATAGGCTCAGAGAAGATTTTTGCATTTAAACCTAGATGCAGTGGAAAATGTTTAATATTTTTTTTCATCGTTCATTCAAAATGAATATGTCTGTAACATAATCTTGATTTGATATTAAGTTCTGTGTACTAGAAATAGCATGCAAGAAACAGCTAAAGCAAAAGAAAAAGTTATTATTATTGGATCTGGACCTGCCGGTTTAACCGCCGCCATTTATACATCAAGAGCATTGCTCAAGCCGTTGATGTTTGAGGGTTATCAAGCAGGAGGTCAATTGATGACCACGACGGATGTAGAAAACTTCCCAGGCTTTCCTGAGGGTGTGATGGGACCAGAAATGATGCAAATGTTTCGTAAACAAGCGGAACGCTTTGGAACACGTCTTGAAACGAAAGATGTGAGCAAAGTAGATCTTTCAAGTAAACCTTACAAAGTGTGGGTAGGGCAAAATGAATATGAAACTGACAGTGTGATTATTGCTACGGGTGCAACTGCAAAACTGTTGGGTTTAGAGGCTGAAAAAACCATGATGGGTAGAGGAGTTTCTACTTGTGCAACGTGTGATGGTGCCTTCTATAAAGATAAAGAAGTGGCTGTTGTTGGTGGGGGTGACTCAGCTTTGGAAGAGGCCATGTTTTTAACCCGCTTTGCCAACAAGGTTACCGTGATTCATAGAAGAGAAGAGCTTAGAGCATCACAAATCATGCAAGAAAGAGCCAAAGCCAATAAAAAAATTGAATGGCTGTGGAACACGGTGGTGGATGATATTGTGGGTGATAATTCAGGGGTAAGCGGATTAAAACTATCCAACAGAAATACAGATGAAAAAACTGAGTTAAATGTACATGGCGTTTTTATTGCTATTGGTCATAAGCCGGTAACACAGTTGTTTGAAGGGCAGTTAGAGCTCAGTGAAAACGGTTACATTCTTACTCAAGAGGGCAGCAAAACCAGTAAAGAAGGTGTTTTTGCTTGTGGTGATGTTCAAGATGAAGTTTATCGGCAAGCCATTACTGCGGCAGGGTCTGGATGTATGGCCGCCATTGATTGCGAACGTTATTTGGAAACATTAGAAGAATAATCACTGTATGAATAACTTTCTTTTCTAAGCATGAAAGAACTTATTGCGCACAGAGGCTATTCCTATGAAGCGCCTGAAAATACCTTTTCAGCATTTAAATTAGCTATAGACAAAGGTTTTGATTTTATCGAGTGTGATATTCAGTTTAGCAAAGATCATCAACCCTATCTATTTCATGATGATAAATTAAATAGAACCAGTAGTGGTCAAGGTTTATTTAAAAACCATATGGCCAGCGAAATAGAACAATTAGATGCCGGTTTATGGAAGGCTGACCAATATAAAAATGAATCTATACCGCACTTGGAAAAGCTTGCTTTATTTCTTGAAGCTACAGCATTTTGTCAAATGAACTGGGAGCTTAAGAAAGACCAGCGTTATTTTTCACAAGACTATTTAAAAGTCATTGCAGACTATGTTTGCAAATACCAATTGCAAGAAAGAATTGTTTTTTCTTCTTTTGATCACGAATTGATTGCTTTGTTTTATAACCTGTACCCTGACTTTCGTTATGCCGGTTTAGTGGATAATAATTTTACCTTGTCGTTTTATCAAAATGCAGATTTTAATATTGAAGCTTTGCATATGTCGCAAGAGTATTTTTTAGATATCTTTTCTCAAGATAAGAAAGCAAAAAGCTTTCCTGAAATTCGTATCTATACGGTTAATGACCCTGAGCTATTGAATCAATGCAAGGAGCGAGGCGCTAAGAAATTTTTTACAGACAAGCTGTGCCCAAAATAATGGATCTCGATAATTTTCAATAAAGAACGAGCAATATGGCAAGGGTTGTTTTATGAGCGTACAGGGTGACCTTAGCTAGACCGCGTTTTTACTAAAATGGGGGGCTTTGCACAAGACACTGTAAAGGCTCCACCCAACAGTTTCTAAAAAGTATTTTTCCTTCTTGGAAAATCAGAAGCTGGGTTCAGTAAAGTTAGCCGCAGGTTTAGCAAAAAAATAACCTTGGGCAAAATCAATATCCATTTCTTCAACTAAAGTCAGATCTTCTTGGATTTCAATGCCTTCCGCTATGGTGAAGGCATTAAGTGATTTTGCCAGTGTTTTAAGCGCCTTGAGCATTTCCTGTTTGGCAGGGTTGGTGTGTGCACCTCTAATTAAAGATGCATCAATTTTAATGTATTTGGGTTGGATTTCCATAATAGCTTCCAGGCTTGAGTAACCAGTACCTACATCATCAATGGCCAAGGTAATTCCGGCATTGGTGTAGTACTTTAAAGCCTGACGAAAACTAGAGTACTGATCAATGGCATGGCTCTCTGTAATTTCAAAAACAATGTCTTTTGGGGAAATACCATACAAATCTAAGAATTGTAAAAACTGCTTGGCTTCAAACTCTGGATTATGAATAAGGTTGGGTAAAGTGTTGATAAAAAGTTTTAGTTGGGCTTTTTTGTCTGTGGCAAAGTGAATGGCCCGCCGGCGGCAAACTCTATCCAACTCATACAACATGCCGGTTTCTTCTGCTAAAGAAAATAAAATTGCTGGAGCTTCCAGTTCCGTGCTTTGAGGACCTCTAGATAGTGCTTCAAAACCCAAGGTGTTTTTTTCTTTCAGATTAACAATGGGCTGATAAACACTGTGAATATTTTGTTCTAGAATAACTTTCTGTATACGCCCACGATTTTTAAGTTCCACTTGTGACATTTGTAATTCTGCATTTTCACGCGCTTCTTCTATGAGTCTATAGATAGCGCGCCATGGATCAATAATAGGATTATGAACAGTAAAAGAGTAACCAACATTGATTTTGGGCAAGCTGCCTATAAAATGATACAGCTCCAAAAATAAATGGTTTTGAAGATGGCTTAAAATACGCTCACAGGTGTCTTCAACATCATCTTTAGAAAGGTAGTTGCAATCTTCATTGTTTTTACGGGTTCCACCCAAAAATAAAATAAAAGAATAACCTTTAACGCGATTTAAAGAGATTATATCGCCTTTGCGAATAACCGTACCGCGCATATTCATGAGGATATTTGAAATTTTCATCATGATATCATCAAAAATGGTGCTGCCGTACTTTTCTTCTAAAGTACATAAAGCTTTACCATTGATGTAAACTAGGCCAAGTGCATTGTCTTTTTTTAAAAATGAAACCGCCTCAGGAAGAACATTAAGATAACTGGGCAATTGCCGTTGGCTATCATAGATTCTGCTTTTGATTTCGCGTTGAGGAATGTTTTTCAAAACTTGATTTATGTAGAAAATTTTTCAGTTTTTGTCTAACACTTTATGTTATGAAAGTATTTAATTTTTTAGCGGTTTGTGCTGGTGGGGCCTTAGGAGCAAGTGTTCGTTATGGACTAGAACTTTTAGGGGCGCATTTGTTTTCTTGGTCCAATGTTCTTAGTATTGCCGTGGTGAATATTTTGGGTTGTTTTTTGTTTGCGCTGTTGAGTTCTTTTCTAAAAGAAGACGGGTCAGTGGCATTTACTTTGTTCATGTTTACAGGTTTTTTAGGTGGAATGACCACCTTTTCAAGCTTTATAGCCCACAGTCATATGTTAATCAACATGAAGCAACTTGCTTGGGCAGCAGTCAATATCACCGCGCAAGTGTTTTTAGGTTTATTGGTATTTTATCTGACAAGAAAAATTTACGTTTCACTGCAATAAAAAATGCTGACTTGAGTTTTTATGACAAACACGAAATGACTAAAAGCTAAAAAACAATTGCCATTTATTTGATTTTTGTTACATTAATCAAATGGATAAAGAAAAGTCTTCTCATCAGTCACAAAACAACACTTTAAGACCTGTTCCAAAACAGTGGGGTGGTAAACGTAAAGGTGCCGGTAGACCCGCTGGACAAGGACCTTATGGTGAAGCCACCAAGCCAGTACGTATTCCTGTGAGTATGGTTGAGCAAGTGCATCATTATGTTAAAATGAAGGGTTTTTCTTTGCCATTGTACAGTTGCACGGTGTCTGCCGGATTTCCATCACCAGCGGAAGATTATGTAGAAGGTATGTTAGATCTCAATGAACATTTGATTCAGCACCCCGCAGCTACTTTTTTTGTGCGTGTATCCGGAGACTCCATGATTGAAGCGGGCATTCATGAAGATGATTTATTGATCGTGGATAGAAGCATTGAAGCCAAGCATGGTAGAATTGTCATTGCTGTTTTAAACAATGAACTGACCGTTAAGCGTTTGCATCAAAAAAACAATGAGTTAAAGTTGATGCCTGAAAATAAAAAATACAAACCCATTGTTGTCCATGACCCAGAAAGTTTTATGATCTGGGGCGTGGTGACTAATGTGATTCACGCTTTATAAAGTGGCATAATTATCCATCATGAATCAAAAACATATTGCCTTGGTGGATTGCAACAATTTTTATGCATCCTGTGAAAGGGTGTTTCAACCCCAATTTAGACATCGTCCCATTGTTGTTTTATCCAATAATGATGGTTGTATTATAGCCCGTTCCAATGAAGCTAAAGCTTTGGATATTCCTATGGGAGCGCCCATCTTTAAACATAAACAGGTCATTCAAAAGCATAAAGTTAAACTGTTTTCAACAAACTTTGCTTTGTATGGCGACATGTCCAGACGGGTCATGCAATGTCTTAGTCAATGGGCAGAGCACATAGAAATTTATTCTATTGATGAAGCCTTTCTTTATTTCAAAGGTCTAAGTTCAGAGCAAGTATTCAAAGAGTGTTTGATGATAGAAAAAAAAGTCAGGCAATGGACGGGTATTCCAGTATCTATTGGCTTGGCACACAGCAAAACTTTGGCCAAAGCCGCCGCTGTTTTAGCGAAAAAAGAAAAAGATCAGCATGTTTTTGATTTGCGTCAGGATGCTTTGGTGGAAAAAGTTTTGCAATCTTTCGAGTTAGAAGATCTTTGGGGTTTATCACATAGAGGCGCAAGACATTGGCGTGCTTTAGGTTTGTATACGCCTTTGGATATTAAGCACAGTGAAGCAAGTTACATCAGAAGAAAAATGGGGATTGTGGGAGAACGTTTGGTCTATGAGCTCAATGGTCATGCCGTCTTAGAGCGAGAAAAAAGGAGCGGTAAAAAAAATATCATGTCTTCACGGTCTTTTCCTAAAAAAGTAACAAAACTTATTGATTTGTATAGAGCTATTTCCAATTATACATTTAGAGCTTGTCAAAAACTAAGAGAGCAAAATAGTTATGCGCAATCAGTTTACATTTTTATTAGAAGCTCAAGACATTTGCACAATGATGAATACTATAAAAACGGCTGCTCGGTTGCGCTGCCTTCACCCTCACAAGATGTAAGTTTTATTTTAAATCAGATTAAGCCGGCTTTAAGAGCACTTTATAAACCCGGAGTGCGCTATCATAAGGCAGGCATTATCTTGATGGATTTGGTTAAAAAAAATGAAATTCAAAATAATATTTTTTGTAGCCATGGACAAGCCAACAATGAAAAGACCATGCAAATTATAGATCAAATTAATCAAAAGGCTGGCAAAGATATTGTTTTTTTAGCAGCCCAAGGCAACCTCAAACAAACCCCAAAAAACAACATTTATAAATCACCCAGTTATACGACGAACTGGAAAGAGCTGTTAAGAGTGAGATGAGACTGGATTAGGGAATAAAGAACACAAAGTCATTTTACATGAATTTGTGCGCAGGGGGAGAGGAAACAAAAACGACGTTTTTGTTTCAGAGGGGGAAGCAATTCCCCCTGAAGAAAGTAAAATAAAAAAGCTTAAGCTTGCGGGGTTTTTTCTTGATACATTTTAATATATTTTAAAGCTTGCTCTAAATCATAATCAGCAACAACAATTCTAATGGGGGCAAAAATGTTTCCACCGGGGGAAAGATTGTTGCTTTGCTCATCAAATGTTTGGGCATCAATGCCATAGCTTTTAAGATAGGCAACAATTAATGTTGCTTCAGATAAATCACTGGTTCTATAAACTAACTTTAAAGGCACAATACAATATACCATGGTATTGCTTTTTCTTCATAATGCTTGTTTAAATAATATTTTTAAATGCTGAGAAAGCAGATCTTGCACAGAAAATAGGAAAGTATATAGTATTGCCCATGTTAGACATCCATGTAGAATTAGTAACAAAAATTTCAATCAGTGTTTTATGTGGTACAATTTTTGGTATTGAAAGACAGTTGCGCGGTAAGCCCGTAGGGATAAGAACCAGTATTTTAATTGTTATTGGCACGTGTTTATTTATTCACTTATCTTCGCAAATTGAAGGTATTGCTACAGACTATTCCAGAGTGTTGGGACAGGTTGTTACAGGGATAGGTTTTTTAGGAGCGGGTGTTATTTTAACCAAGGATGGACTGGTGTTAGGTATGACCTCTGCTGCCGTGATTTGGGTACTGGCAGCAGTGGGAGCAGCCATTGGTTTTGAACAATATACATCTGCAATCATTATCACTGTGTGTTGTGTAACGGTGTTGGTTCTGACGCGCTTCTTAGAAGGACGGTTTAAAGACCTTTTGCGTGGCGTCCATGAAGATGAAGAGTAATTATTTTTTTTCTACTTCAGAAATAAACTTGTCGATATAATTTAAAACATCTTTAGGTTTTTCAGTTAAGACAGCATGCGCTGCGCCTTTAATGGTTTTGTATTGAGCGTTTTTAATCATCTTGGTGTATTTTTGAGAGGTTTGGGGTCTTGCTTCATCATATTGACCGCACATGAGCAAACATGGCACGGTAATTTTTTTTAAAGCTTTAGTCTGGTTGTAGTTTTTAAGTGTTCCTGTTGGAAAAAATTCGGACTCTCCCCACATGTATTGATAAATATTTTTACCGTTAATATTTTGACTTTTTTTAGGATTGAGCATTTGGGATAATTTTTTTTCATTACGTAAAACATGGCGTTTATAATATTCATGCATGGCTTGTTTATAAACAGTAGAATCAGTTGCACCAATTTCATGACAATAGCGAATAATTTTTTGCTGTTTCTGCGGTAGTTTTTTGATTAAAATTTGTGCATCTTTTTTCCAGTCTTTGCCGGAAAAAAGAGGCGATTGAAAAATAAGGGAAGCAACGCCATTATTTTTGTAACGCAAGTAATACTCTAAAGCCAGAGTTGTACCCCAAGATCCGCCATACAAGTGAAACTGATTTAGACCCCATGCTTGGATTAAAGTATGGAGTTCTTGAGTAAAAGTATCAATGGTCCAATGTTTTTGTTGAGTCACTGAACTCTTGCCGCCACCAATTTGATCATAAATATAGACTTTTCTGTTTTTGGATAATTTTAATAATGCAAGTCTTCCGCTATGCGTACTACCCGGACCACCATGCAAACCAATAAGAGGAAGCGTTGAAGAATTTTGAGGACCTTTAGAAATATAAAATGTTTTTCCAAGCTTGTGTTGAATATAAGGCATGTTTGTCTCTATACAATGAATCAAAAAAATAGTTTAGTTTTTTGCTGCATACCGTCGATGTGTTTGTTAACATCAAAAGATGAGAAAAAATACTGCAGGGTTTTCTGTTATTGGTTTATTATTTGTATTAGTCATCATTGCCTTTTTAAGTTACCAATATTTTCAGCCTTCTCGTCCATCAAAAGCGAACTAACAGACAGCACCAAAAACACAAGATCAACTGAATCAGTTTAAACAGAAGCTTGATCAACAATCAAAAAGCCAACAAAATAATAAAGACAAGTCTTGGGAAAATTTATGATTAAAAACCCTACTTGAATCTAGTCTATAGCTTATGTTAAAGCTTGATGCATGGAAATGAGACAAAGCAAACAGCTTGGCAAAATTACTATAGTATTAATCTTTTTTTTGCTTGCATCAGCAAGTGCGCAATCTATCCAATATACATGTAAAAGGTTTCATCGCCCTTCAAGTAGCCGTTTAGAGAAACGGCAAAATGTAGAGCGTAATGTGTGTAGACATTATCAAGAAAGTATTAACTTGCTTAACTATATGTTGGGCGCAAGTAATGATGAAAACAATCTACCTAATTATTATAAGGGTATAGGGTTAAGAGTAAATAGAATTGAGCTTAATGGAAAATATCAAATTGTTTTTGAAGGAGATGATAGCAATGGAGTTTTTATTAAAGCTGAACATAATTTTATCATTTCAAGCCCATTCACCAAAGAGTATTTAAGTCTAATTGAAGAAGATCCGTCTAATATGAATAAAACCGCAGCAATAGTTTATAATTATATAGAGCCTTATTATTTTTTAAAAATGATGGAAGAAGATCTTGATGCTCAACAGTTATGGTTAGATTTAAATAAAATAGGTGTTGAGGTTTTAGTAGATATAAGCTCTTTTTCTAGATCTTTAGGTTTAGATTTAAGATCACCACAGGCGGCGAATGACTTTTTAGTCTTAAAAGAAGTGTTCAAGGAAATTAAAAATAGCTTGGACAATATGGAAGGCTCTTTTCACTTTTCAAGAATAAAAATTGGCTTTGATACTATAAGTTGTCAGAATCAATATGTAGAGTCTTATCAGTACAAACAACTGTGTCTCAATCTACATGATTTGTTTTGGACCATCTATCCTGAAAACCGTGCAGAAAAAATTGAGAGTTTTATTCAAGCCGAAAACAATTATTTTAAAAGAATTTTTGGTTATTAAGCCGATATTCTATAACAGCATTTTTTTTAAAACTGAGTATAAATGATTTATTGTTTTCAATGAAGTTTATTTTTTAAGAAAAGTCGTGTTAGTTTAATTAAGACATGAATTTTAATCTTGTTTCAAATTATGAAAAACTACCGCATGTGTTTTACTCAAAAGTCAAACCGGAACAGGTAAGTAAACCCACTTTGCAAGTACTTAATGAACAGCTCTTGCTTGATTTAAATATTTTTTCAGATGTATTACAAATTGAGGCATCGCAACCTAATCTGACAAAGATATTAAGTGGACAGCATCTTCTTAAGCAAGGGTCTTATATATCTATGGCTTATGCAGGTCATCAATTTGGTTATCCTGGTATGCTGGGAGATGGTCGTGCTATTCTTATAGGCGAACAGGTTGTTGATCAGGGTTCGTATTATGATATTCAGTTGAAAGGTTCAGGTCAAACACCCTATTCACGGGCAGGGGATGGTAAAGCAGCGCTTGCTCCAATGTTAAGAGAGTATTTAATTAGCGAGGCCATGCATGCTTTGGGCATACCCACCAGCAGAAGTTTGGCCGTGGTTACAACCGGAGAAGATGTTTTCAGAGAGACTGTTCTACCGGGTGCTATTTTAACCCGAGTAGCACAAAGTCATATACGAGTGGGAACCTTTGAATTTGCCTACCTTCAAAACGATCCTGAAGTTTTACAAGCTTTATTAAAGCACAGTGTAGAACGACATTTTCCTGAATTAGTAGATTCAAAAAATTTAGCCCTGGTTTTTTTGCAGGCGGTGATGAACAAGCAATTAAACCTTATGCTTGAGTGGATGCGTGTAGGTTTTGTTCATGGAGTTATGAATACAGATAATATGACGATTTCTGGGGAAAGTATTGATTATGGTCCATGTGCATTTATGGATGCCTTTCATATGGATACCGTATTTAGCTCTATTGATCAGGGTAGGCGATATGCCTTTGGTCAACAACCCAATATTGCACAATGGAACTTAAGTGTTTTAGCACAGTGCTTGTCTCCCTTATTGGCAAAAGACAGTCAAGAGGCTTACAACATTGCCAAAGAGCAGATTGAACATTTTTTACCCAGTTTTGAAAAAAAATGGTTATCGATGATGAAGAGAAAATTGGGTTTATACAGTGAGCATAAAGATGATTTGCACTTGATGAAAGACTTATTGACTTGGATGCAAAAAAATAAAGTAGATTATACTTATACGTTTTATTGTTTAATGCAAAACAGCTTACCCAGCAGTGAGCATGCATGCGATAAAGTTTATGAGCATCCAGAGTTTAAACGTTGGTATCAAGGCTGGAAACAACGGCTAACATTAGAACAGTATTCAGAAGCAGAAGCTTTAAAAAGTATGCAAAGCTACAACCCTACAATTATCCCTAGAAACTATAAAGTTGAAGAAGCCTTGCTAAAGGCACAAAATGAAAATGATTATTCTTTATTTAAAGCTATGCTAGAGCATTTATCCAAGCCTTATGAAGAGCAAAATAATTGTGAGTATTTAACACGGCCACCCAAACCTAATGATCAGGATTATGTCACCTATTGTGGAACATAAGGGCTTGATTGAGTGACGTATTATTTTACTTATTTTAAGAGCATATTTTTAAATTTAGGGATATACACGTCAAATGAGAACAAGACCCGTTACAGAATTTATTCAACAGCATTTTAAACATTTTAATGCTGCAGCCTTGGTTGATGCAGCTCAAGGCTATCAAAATCATTTAAGCAATAATGGCAAGATGATGGTGACTTTGGCTGGAGCCATGAGTACGGCAGAAATAGGCATGTCTCTGGCAGAGATGATCCGGCAAGACAAGGTTGCTTTTATTTCTTGTACTGGGGCAAATTTAGAAGAAGACTTGATGAATTTGGTTGCTCATACGCATTACAGAAGAGTGCCCAATTATAGAGATTTATCGGGGCAAGATGAAAAGAAATTGTTTGATCAAGGGCTTAATAGGGTAACCGATACTTGTATCCCAGAAGAGGAAGCTTTTAGGCGTTTACAAAAACATATTTTTAACGTTTGGCAGGAAGCTGAGTCAAAAGGGGAACGTTTTTTTCCCCATGAATACATGTATCAAGTTTTACTCAATGGAGAGTTAGAGCAGTACTATGAGATTGATCCCAAGAACTCATGGATGTTGGCGGCGGCAGAAAAAAATCTCCGTATGGTGGTTCCCGGTTGGGAAGACTCTACCATGGGCAATATTTTTGCCTCCTATGTCATTAAAAATGAGTTGAAAGCATCAACCATAAAGTCAGGCATTGAATACATGGTTGATTTGGCGGACTGGTATTTAAAAAATAAAGAGGGTGCAGGTGTTGGTTTCTTTCAAATTGGTGGGGGAATTGCTGGAGATTTTCCCATATGTGTGGTGCCCATGTTGTTTCAAGATAATGAAATGGATGACATTCCATTTTGGAGTTATTTTTGTCAAATTTCAGATTCTACCACAAGCTATGGATCTTATTCTGGTGCAGTACCCAATGAAAAAATTACTTGGGGAAAGTTGGATATTGATACACCCAAGTTTGTCATTGAAAGTGATGCCACCATTGTAGCACCATTGATCTTTGCTTATTTATTGGGCTGGTAAATTGCTCTAGCATGGGCTAGAACAATTTAAATAAAATGTTTGAACAATTAGAGTTAAATTTTTTTGCAAAACATCAAGCCAAGGGTTTAGAACTGCCACAGGCTTTCGATTATGTTCTAATTCGTAAAAAAAGGAAAACGGTATCTTTGCATGTCTTACCGGATCAAACAGTGGAGGTCAGAGCGCCGTTAAAAATGTCTCGAGCATTCATTGATCAGTTTGTTGCTAGACATCAGCAATGGATAGAGCAAAGAAAAATACAGCTAGCCAAGCATGCCTATTTGTATACGAGTCAAATTGAAAGTGGTCAGGAAATTCCTATACTTGGAAAAAACTACGTTTTACTGGTGGTTCCTGCAAAACAAACCAAAATAAAACTTAGTGGACAACAGCTTATTTTTTATTGCTCACAGCGAGTTGAGGAAAAAAACCAAAGAACTTATTTTGATAAAACCTTATTAGAACTATCCAAGGCTATGTTTGAGCCTTATTTGCAAAACTGTTTTACTCACTTTAAAAACCATTATGATACGACTTATCCACAATGGAATATTAAAAATATGAAGCGGCAATGGGGCAATTACAGTAAAAAAAAGCATAAGGTTACTTTAAATTTAAAACTACTGCACTTGCCTGAGATCTGTTTAAAAAGCGTCATTTATCATGAGTTATGCCACATACAGTATTTTAGTCATGGTCAATGTTTTTATCAGTTGCTAGATAAAGTGATGCCAAACTGGAGAGACGCAGATCAGTATCTTAAAAATTTGAGTTAAAAGTGGATCGCATCAAATACTTGGCTAAATAATTAGGCTGTGCAATGATCTCCCTGCAGAAAAATAAAATCCCCAATTTAAGGAGTTAAATATGAAAACTATAGGATATGCTGCTCGTGGTACAGATGCTCATATGAGTCCCTACCATTTTGAACGCAGAGATTTAAGAGCCAACGATGTGGCCATAGAAATTTTATACAGCGGTATTTGTCATTCAGATTTGCATACGGTTAATGGTGACTGGGGAGAACAGCCGTACCCATTGGTGCCCGGACATGAAATTGTGGGCAAAGTGATTGAAGTGGGGCCTGAGGTTAAACATTATACTGTGGGTCAGAATGTGGCCGTGGGTTGCATGGTGGATAGCTGTCAAGATTGTGACCAATGCAATCAACACGGTGAAGAACAGTTTTGTAGGCATGGGATGACAGGTACTTATGGTTCGCCTGATCGTGTATCGGGTGAAACAACCCAGGGCGGTTATTCAAAACATATTGTGGTGCGTGAAGAATTTGTTTTGAATGTTCCTGAGCAATTGGGTTTATCAAAAGCGGCCCCCATTTTATGTGCAGGGATTACCACCTATTCACCGCTTAAAAAATGGAATGTAGGTCAAGGAACACGCGTGGGTGTCATAGGCTTAGGTGGTCTCGGCCATATGGCCGTTAAACTTGCTGTGGCCATGGGCGCAGATGTAACGGTGATCAGTCGTTCAAAAAGTAAAGAAGAACAAGCTAAAAGCATTGGTGCTAAAGCTATGATAGCTTCAACGGATGAAGAAGCAATGCTAAAAGCTATGTCGTCCCTAGATTTGATTATTGATACGGTACCGGTTAAGCATGATGTCAGTCACTACTTACCATTATTAGATGTGGATGGTTCTTTGGTGATTGTTGGACAAGTGGGCCCCTTGGAAGAGCCTGTAACGATGCCTTTAATTTTAGGTAGAAGAAGAGTGGCTGGATCTTTGATTGGTGGAGTCAAGCAAACGCAAGAGGTACTTGATTTTTGTGCTGAACATAACATTCATCCAGAGTGCCAAATCATTACTGCCGAAGAAATCAATAACGCCTTTGCTCATTTAAACAAGGGTGATGTTGCGCATCGCTTTGTTATTGATATGAGCAGTTTAAATCATGAGTAAGCTTCCTAACTGTCCTCAGTGTCAGTCTGAGTTTGCTTATGAAGATGGTCATCTTTTAATTTGTCCTGAGTGCGCACATGAATGGTCTGTGCGTACATCTGAAGTTAAAAATGACTCCAAAAACAGTGTGAAAGATGCCAACGGCACCCCACTGCATGATGGTGACACAGTAACCGTGATCAAAGATTTAAAAGTGAAGGGTTCATCTTTGGTGGTAAAAGTGGGAACCAAAGTCAAAAATATCAGTCTGGTTGATGGTGATCATGACATCAATTGTAAAATTCCTGGCATTGGCTCTATGGCTTTAAAGTCTGAGTTTGTTAAAAAGGTCGTGGATTAAAGGATAGATATCTTAACTCAGTTGAATTGATACTCACAGCTTGCAAACAAACTTGGGTTTGAAAAAGCCGTGTTCAGTATTCACTTTCCTTTGTTGTTTGTATAAGGTATTGTCTTGACAAGTTTTACAAGCACTGAACAGTATACACAGTGCACTTTCTTTAAAAGTCATCTAAGAATTATCTTAACACTTTTTGATACCAGGTATTTAAATAAGAGAGTTTATACAGCAGCATGGTGCTGCTTAATTTTATGTAAGCTCAAATTTTAATACAGATGGGTAGCACGTTAATGATATTTGAAGGAACAATTCGTTGGATAAGTACAATAAAAGATTATGGTTTTATTAGACCTAATAAGAATAATATAAAAAAAGATATTTTTTTTAAGATCAATAAAGTTTTTTCCAGTCTTGATCAACGCCAAATTTACAAAGGGCAAAAAGTTACATACAAAATAAAATCCGATCAAGGCGATATTTCTGCGATCCACATTCAGCTATAGAAAGTTTGAAACTCTAAACTGCAGTATACACCGTTAAAAAAAAGCGTTTGAGCTTGCTAAGTTTGCAACTCAATACAACGATTATAAATTAAGGAAAAATAATGAATACATTTCAAGATATGAAGCTTCCGCAAGCTTTAGTTAATACATTACAAAAGATGCAATTTAATAAACCCACACCCATACAAAATAAAGCAATACCACTTGCTCTTTTAGGCAAAGATATTCTAGGCTCTGCTCAAACTGGCACTGGAAAAACTGGTGCCTTTGGTATTCCTCTTGTGGCTAAGCTTATGTCAAATTCACGAGGCTCAGCATTGGTTATGACACCAACCCGCGAGCTTGCCAGCCAAATTATGGAGCAACTAGAAACTATGTTAGGAGCCCATTCAAAAATTAAAACATCGCTTCTTATTGGTGGAGAAGCAATGCCCAAACAAATAGAGCAGTTAAAAAAACGTCCTCGGTTAATTGTTGGAACACCAGGGCGGATCAGTGATCATTTAGATCGTGGAGGATTAATGCTTCATGATACGGACTTTCTTGTTTTAGATGAAACAGACCGTATGTTAGACATTGGTTTTTCGGTTCAAATCAAAAATATTATGAAGTACCTAACGCGTAAACGTCAAACGCTTTTGTTCTCTGCAACACTTCCAAAAAATATTATCAACATTGCCAATGAATATTTAACAAATCCAGCGCGTATTGAAGTGAATGCAAGTTGTTCAGCAGTTAAAAACATAAAACAAAATACCATTAAAACCAATGATATGGATAAATACTCTAAGCTGTTGGCACAGTTAAGAGATAGAACAGGGTCAATTATTGTATTTGTTAAAACCAAACATAATACAGAAAGAATGTCACAAAAGCTTGTAAGAGCGGGACATCATTCGCAAGCGATTCATAGTGATTTAAATCAAAACAAACGTAATCGTATTATTGAAGAATTTAGAAATAAAAAATATCGTATTTTGGTAGCTACCGATATTGCTTCTCGTGGCTTAGATATTTCACATATTGAACACGTGATTAACTTTGATTTACCTCAGTGCCCAGAGGACTATATCCACCGAATTGGAAGAACCGGTAGAGCCGGAGCTCAAGGTGAAGCTCTCAACCTAGTTAGCCCGTCAGATATGAAAAAATGGAATGCTATCAGTAAATTGCTTGATACAACTACCAGGCACTAATTTAGATACTGCAAGCAGATGAATCAATTGATTGCAGATCATATTTTTCAATTGATGCTTGTTGATAGAGCATAATGATGAGCGTATTTATATTTTTTTACAAAATGCTTTTAGTATTAAGACAACAACAATATCAAGTCTGCCATAAAGCCTAAATACACCACTTAAATTGTTAAGCATTGGTGCACAAAGACTTGAAGATCTTAAACAGCAATGGTGCCAAATTGTATTACCTTTTTAACCGCGCATTAATCTAAAGGTAAGATTAATTCTTGGTTTTAAAACTGTTTTTGTGGTGGGTAAACTATGAGACCAATGACTTTGAGTTTTATCTTTCATGACCAATAAGCTGCCAGCTTCTAAAAGACAAGAGCGTTTTTCTTTGTTTGTTTTATGTTTAAAAGAAAACTTCCGTTCAGCACCAAAGCTTAAAGAGGCAATAGCGGCTTTTGCGACCAGTTCTTTTTCGGCATCACTGTGCCAACTGATGCCTTCTTGACCATCGTGGTATAGGTTAAGTAAACAAGCATTGTAGCGTGCTTGACTTATCTTTTCTACATGCGATTTAATTTCAAGAAGAACAGATAGCCAAGGTAAAGCAGTTTTGGTTGTCTTAGAATAGGTATAAGTAAATGCCTGATCCGCATACCAAGCAACTTTCCGTTTGGTAGTGATTGTTTTTCCATAAATAATGGCCTGATCATGCTGCCAAAAAACCTCTTTCATTAAACAATCAAAATAATGTTGAGCTTCATCGGCAGCAAAGATGGGGCCGTAATAATGAACCGTCCCATCATAAGGCAACACATTCCGCGGTTGATTAGTAAGTTGTTCAAAAAGGTCCATCAAGGTCAAAGTCCTGTCCCTATATTTAAAAGAAGTCAGTAAAAAAATACAGAAGTATTCTGTTTTTATGTAACTGTATTGTGTTGACTTTAGAAAAATTATGCTTGAAATCGTTTGAGAATATAAGGTATGAACGTGTCTATGGTTTCTAGGGGGAAATATTATGCAAGACTATTGCTATTGATGTGTTTGATAAGCGACGGGCTAGCATGGGCGCAAGCCAAACGTACACCAGAGCAGGCAATATCTTTTTTGAAAGCCTATCCAGATATTCTAGTAGAGTATGTTCCAGGTCAGTTTGATGAAAGTGTTGGGAGTTTTTTACTTGCATCTGGTAAACGTATAGCAGCCGCAGGTATGTTAAGAACCGTCCGTCAAGATTACTTTGCCATTGATAAAGATTCAATGATCCCGGATTATCATAACCCCGGAATTTTAAGAGATCATCAATTTTTCATGGCCATGTATGGGCATAACTACGATGAAGTTGAAGAAAAAATTACAGAGATTGATTGGTTTGGCTTAGAAATTAAAGTAACAACAGCCAATGCCATTGATCAAAGGTTGATGAAAATAAGAGATGAATTGTTGGCTATGGATAATTACAATGCATTCAAAGACTATTTGACCCCGATAGGAGGAACGTTTCATTGGAGAAAAATAGCAGGGACCAATCAAAGAAGTATGCACAGTTATGGTGCTGCCATTGATTTAAATAGCCAAGGAGGCAAAGGCTGTTATTACAAGTGGCATTATCCTAGAGGAGCTTCACCAGATAGAGGAAGATGTCACTTGGGTTATCCAAAAGAGATAATTGATACGTTTGAAAAGTACTGTTTTATCTGGGGCGGTCGTTGGCAACGTCATGATACCATGCACTTTGAATACAGACCTGAATTTTTTACCAGTAGAGATGCGTGTATCGTTGATTTAGATCAGCATGAGTTAGAATTAAGGCGTCAAGAGTTTGCTAGAGAAAATCCAGCAATTCAACCGCTACCTTCAACCTTAATTCGACCCGAAGTGAAGTCATTGCACTCACATTAACACAGATTAAATCAAGTTTGCACAATGGGCTTAATTATTGTGAACAGAGCGCTCATGTATACAGAGCATGCCAAAAAGACAAACCAATTGTATTAAGTAGTTTTAGAAAAAGCAGTGCTTTTTGTTCCTCCTACCCCGGGATATGCATTCAAATCTCAAACATCTGAACACAAAAATTCCACCCCTAGCGGGATCAAATTTTTATGGCGGAGAGAGGGGGATTCGAACCCCCGGTACAGTTTAACCCGTACGCAGATTTAGCAAACCTGTGCCTTAAGCCACTCGGCCACCTCTCCATTGTGCTTCCATGCCTAGTTTTGCATGGAGCAAGTATACGTGTCTTCACAAGGGATAACTTTAACATAACACTTTCTAGCTCGCTTCGCTCACAAGAATGTGTATGTCGGCCACCTCTCCATTATATGGATACGAACAACTTTATTTTTTGTCCGCTATGCGAAGTATGCTTTTCTACCATATTTTTTTATACTGTCAATAAAATCTAAGTGTCCAAGGGCCGGTAAATGATTTTGCTTTATTTTCTGCTTTTCTCCTTTAAAAAAATGAATCTTAATGTTATACACTGCGGTGATCGCCGGAATTTGCGCGACAAATGACTCCCAATTCCGTCAGGTCCGGAAGGAAGCAGCGGCACGGAGCCCTCTTTGGGTGCCGCTTTTTTCTGGCGATCACTTTATTTCTTGGTGTGCTTTAAGGAGAGTCTTGTATGAGTTATGTGGTATTGGCGCGAAAATGGCGACCACAAAGTTTTGATGATTTGGTTGGACAAGAAACCATTGTAAAAATCATAAAAAATGCCATTGCTCTCAATCGTGTGCCGCATGCCATGTTGTTTACTGGAACTCGTGGTGTTGGTAAAACAACTTCGGCCAGAATTGTTGCTAAAGCTTTAAATTGTGAGAATCCACAAGATATCAATCCCTGTAATCAGTGCACCAATTGTAAAGAGATATCCGCCAGTCAAAATATTGATGTGATTGAAATCGATGGTGCGTCCAACACCTCCGTGGATGATATCCGTGAATTAAAAGACAATGTGCAATACGCACCGTCTAAATCCAAGTATAAAATTTTTATTATTGATGAAGTGCATATGCTTTCGACCAGTGCTTTTAATGCCCTGTTAAAAACCTTGGAAGAACCGCCTTCGCATGTGAAGTTTATTTTTGCCACAACCGAGCCGCAGAAAATTCCAGACACCATTCATTCCCGGTGCCAACGCTTTGATTTTAAAGAAGTGGCTGAGACACATCTAAAACAACATTTGCAAACTATTTTACAGCAAGAAAAAGTTAATATGGAGCCAGCAGCCCTGGACTTGTTGGTTATACAAGCTGCAGGGAGTGTTAGAGATGGCTTGTCTTTGCTGGACCAAGTGATTGCCTTGATCTCCAGCTTGGATGAAACCATTTTAGAAAAAGATGTCATTGATATTTTGGGCTTAACCCACAAATCTATTTTAGATGAGAGTTTGCAGTGTTTAAGTGAACATTCAGTTGAAGGCGTTTTACACGTGCTTGAAAAAGTATTTCAAACTGGGGTTGATCCAAAAAACTATCTCACAGATTTACTTGAAAAAGTACGTGACTTGTTGGTCATTAAGGCCGGTGGCGCTGACCATTTAGTGCGGGCTACAGAAGAAGAACTAACAAGGCTTAAAACCATGGCGGGTGACATTGCTGAAGAAGAGCTGGAACGGTGGTTTGATTTATTTAAAAACACCATCAATGAGTTGGGGCGCAGTAATTTTGCCAAGCGCTTACTTGAAGTAACCATGATTAAAGCTGCGCGATATGTCCCCAGGGTGAATGTAGATGATTTACTTGAGCAAATTAATGCTAAAAAAAGTTCTACACAGCCAAGTGTGCAAATGAAGGAACAAAGACAGCCTCAAACGTATGCAAAAGCTCCATCTGAGCAACCCATCGTCCAAGAAGCAAAGCCAGTAGATTCATCAGAAAAAAGAAATCTTGATGTTGAACAGGCGGCCCCAAAGCCAGTAGAAGCCCAAGCCAATCCACCTCAGTCCAAGTGGGATCAGCTATTGCAGGTGACCAAAAAAAATAAACCCTCTTATGCAGCAATTTTGTTGCAAAGCAACCTGAATAAAATTGATGATCATGCTATTGTATTGGAATTTCCGAAAGGTTCTTTTTATATTGAAAGAGCAAAAGAAAAAGAGTTCAAACAATACATGGAAGATTTGAGCGAGACGCTTTTTGGAAAAAAACTGCAATTGAATGTTTGTGAAAGTGGTGAGCCCCGTCAGGATGAAACGCCTCATTCAGTCAAACAAGCACAGGCGGAAAAGTCAGTTCTTGAAGATAAAAAAGTTCAAGAAACGCTTACCTTGTTTGATGCCAAAGTGGACGAGGTGAATATTATAAAATGAGTTATATTCCCAAGTCTTTCCAAGAGGCAGTTAAAGCCTTCAGTCAGCTGCCCAGTATTGGTCAAAAATCAGCGCAACGCATGGTCATGCATTTATTAAAGCTGCCAGAAGAAAAAACCATAAACTTTGCCCAAGCGCTGCTAAAAGTTAAACAAAGCATTCGTTTATGTGAATCTTGTTATGCGTATAGTGATGACAGTGTTTGTCAAATATGTTCAAACCCAAAAAGAGATGAAACTCTGGTATGTGTTGTGGAAAATCCAACGGATATCTTTGCAATAGAGGAAAGCGCTCAATATCAGGGAGTGTATCATGTTTTGCATGGGCGTCTATCCCCTTTGGAAGGAATTGGTCCAGAGCAGATTAAAATGGATCAGTTGTTTAAAAGGGTTGAAAAAGGTTTAATTCAAGAGGTTATTCTAGCAATGAACCCTGATGTTGAAGGAGATGCAACAGCTCTGTATGTGGCAAACAAACTATCCAAGCAATATGCGGTTAAAAGCAGCAGAATTGCTATGGGCGTTCCTATGGGTAGTAGTTTAGAGTATACGGATCAAATTACTTTGGGCAGAGCCATTGCTGAAAGAAGACAATACAAATAACATAGACCTTCAAGAGATTTTTTTGCTTTTTCGCTGCGAACGATGTCTTAGGGAACTGTTTTTAACCCTCACCTTAAACTGCTGAGCTAAATACAAGCATGTTTGTGGCAAGCTGTAAGCTATAAAGTATGAAAATCTTTGTGTTTCATAACATAAGCTGCTAAAAATACAGATATGGATAATTCTCCAATGGTTGTGTTTGAGAAAGAAATGGTTGAAATTTTTTCAATCATTGAAAACTTGAACAAAGAAGCGCATGCAAAAGCATGCTTTTTAGTCGATAAAAATGGACAGCTGATTGCCTCAACTGGAAATACGCAAGAAATTGATTCTATTGGCTTAGCCTCTTTAACGGCTGGTAATTTTGCAGCAACTGCTGGTATAGCAAAGTTGTTAGGTGAAAAAGAGTTTTCTATTGTGTTTCATGAAGGTGAAAAAGATAATATTCATCTGTCATTAATTGACCAAAGAGTGATATTGGTGGTTTTATTTGATGATAGTTCAAGTCTTGGTTTGGTTCGACTGCGTGTGAAAAAGTTTAGTCGAGAGTTGGGAGATTTGTTTAATAAATTGGCCAGTAAAGCAGATCCTAAGTCAGCGGTGGCGTCTGTTTTTGAGGAGATTTCAGATCAAGATATTGATCAATTATTTGGTGACTAAAAGATTATGTATATAGATTCTTACGCAAAAGAAATTAACTGTAAAATTGTATATTATGGACCTGGTTTAGGCGGAAAAACCAGCAACCTTCAGTTTATACATAAGAAAACCAAACCTGAAGCTAAGGGAAAAATGATTTCTTTGGCTACAGAAACAGAAAGAACTTTGTTTTTTGATTTCTTACCCTTATCTTTGGGAACCATTCGTGGCTTTAAAACACGGTTTCATTTGTACACTGTGCCTGGACAAGTCTTTTATGACTTAACTCGTAAAGAGGTTTTAAAAAGAACAGATGGTGTTGTCTTTGTGGCAGACTCGCAAGAAGAACGAAGAGAAGCCAACATAGAGTCATTTGAAAACTTAAAAGTCAATTTAAAAGAAAATGGTTTATCCTTGGATAGCATTCCTCATGTTATGCAATACAATAAACGTGACTTACCATCGGCAATGGACATAGAACAAATGCGAAGAGATTTAAACTTTTATAAGGTCCCCGAGTTTGAAGCAGTTGCAATAGAAGGACAGGGCGTGTTTGATACGCTCAAATCAATTGCAAAACTGGTTCTGCTTGAATTAAAAAAAGGTCAATAAAATAAATTTCAAGCCGCAGGCATCAAAAAAAATTCATATAAAATTCTTTAAGCTCTTTTAGCAGTAGTTGTTGTTCTTGATCTTGTATCTTAGGGATTATATGCCCAGCATGCTTTAGCCTTATGATTTTTTTATGGGGATTTTTACTGTGTTTGTATATAAACTGGCTTGATTGCGGAGAGATAACATCATCATCCTCAGAATAAACCAATAAGCTTGGACAGTTGAGGGTTGCAAGAGCTTTTTCTGCCAAAAGAGTGACTTTTTTATATTCAGTGAGGCTATGTAAAGGATAAGCATCAAATAATAAAACTTCATCCTGCTTTTTATTCTTTTTTATATTGATATTGGGTATTAAACATCGGGGCAACTTTGTTAAACAATGCAGTATAAAATCATTCATACGGTTCAAGGTCCAAAGTGCAGGAGAAAATAGAGTTATGGATTTGATTTTATTGTGTAGTTTATTTGCTATGATCATACTCAAAGAAGCACCCATGGATAAACCCATGATATGAATAGCGTGACCTTTGTTAATATAAGATTGAATATTGTCTTCAATGTAGTGTAACCAGTCTTGATAGTGTATGTTTTTTAGGTCTGAAATTTTTCCAGTATGTCCGGGCAAACCAAGAGAAAGACAATTGATTTTAAATTCGTCACTTAAATAAGAGGCAACAATAGAAAAGTCACTGCTGCTACCTGTAAACCCATGAATGCAAATTAAGGTAATATCTTTTTCTCCTTTTAAAAAAGAATTTGCATTTGCACTATGCTTGGATACATTTGCTGGCGTAGGAGTAAAAGAATTAGAAAGCATAGAAGAAAACTATCATGACAAAAAAAAATGTAAACAAAACAGTTTTGGTTATTCTAGATGGTTGGGGTGTTCGCAATGAAATAAAAGGTAATGCGATTGCTCAAGCCAATACCCCTTTTTATGATCGGGTTTTAAAACAATATCCAATGACTTTATTGCAGGCTTCGAGTGGCCATGTTGGTTTGCCAGAAGGTGTCATGGGCAACTCTGAAGTGGGTCATATGAATATTGGAGCAGGTAGAGTGATTGCACAAGATTTGGTCCGTATCAATGAAACTTTTGAGCATAAAACATTTTCTCAAAGTAAGACTTTTCAAACAATGGTTACGCAACACAAAGCAACAGGTCAAAAAATTCATTTGTTGGGTTTGTTGTCTGATGGGTGTGTTCACTCATCGCAAGAACATTATCTCAATATTATACAGATTCTTTATGAGCAAGGCGTGGATATGAAAAAAGTTTTTTTTCATGCTATTTTGGATGGGAGAGATACAGCACCGCACTCTGCACTAAACTATATAGATATTGTAAAAAAAACCTTAGCTCAGTGGGGTGGCAAACTGGCAAGTATCAGTGGTCGTTTTTTTGCCATGGATAGAGATCAACGTTGGGAGCGAACAGCTAAGGCTTTGGCTGTGTTATTGGATCGAGGTCAAAATAAAACCTGTGTTGATCCTATTCAAGCAATCAATAAATCCTATGCTCAAGGTGTTGGCGATGAGTTTTTTGAGCCTTGTCAAATAATCAACAACGACTCCGTTTTTGAAGGTAAAATTGAAGAGCATGATACAATTTTCTGTTTTAATTTTCGTGCAGATCGTATGCGGCAGATATGCAGTGCTTTGTCTGAGAAAAATGTACAGCAGCAATGCTTGAAAAAGCTGGGGTTAGACGCGAATGCTTCGGGTACTGTTGACCCTAAAAGATTGTTTACCATGACTAGGTACAATAGAGGCTTTGCTTTTCCAGTCATGTTTGATGAACAAAAAGTTGATATGTGTCTAGGCGAAACCATAGAACATGAGCATTTAAAGCAGTTTCGTATTGCTGAGACAGAAAAATATGCCCATGTTACCTTCTTTTTAAATGGAGGACGAGAAGATCCTTATCATCAAGAAAGGCGACATTTGGTTCCTTCTCCAAAGGTGAAAACCTATGATGAAGTGCCGGCAATGAATTCATCAATTGTTACAGATCATCTGTGTTCTGCAATTGAACAAACACAAGAACATTTGATTGTGGTAAATTATGCTCAGCCAGATATGGTTGGCCACACCGGTAACTTTGATGCTGCGCTAAAAGCTGTTCAAGCTACAGATGAATGTTTACAGAGAATTGCTGAGCAAGCATTACAAAACAACTACACAGTTTTTGTTACAGCGGATCATGGAAACATAGAACAAATGCTAGATACAAATGGCAATGTCCATACTGCGCACACGCTCAATCCAGTACCATTTATTGTTATTGGACATGGGGCAGAGGATATTAGATTACAATCCTCTGGTACACTAAGTAATATTGCGCCAACTGTGTTACAGATGATGAATATTGATATTCCAACTCAAATGAAGAGCAAAGGTTTGATCGTAAAAAAATAAAAGGCCTCTGTTTTTTTTGTTTTAGAAGCCCTTTAGTAGTCTAAGAATTTTAGGAGCCTTGTAGTTCTGGCGCTATTTCTATTTCTGCGTTATCTTTTAAAGCATCAATCCATTGGTTGACCTTTTGTGAGTCTTGCCGGTTAGTTTCAGCGGCTGTAGTATCAAATTGACTCCAATCTGGCGTTTGGATATCGGTAACAGATAAAATGTAGTGATCTTTACCTTTGACAATGGTTTTTGGAAACAGTGTGTTTTTTTGCATAGAAAGCGCAGGTTTAAGATCGTCTAGGCTCAGGTCTGAATTTAGTTTTGAGGCGTCTTTGGCTGAAAACCAATTGCTGGTTTGTACGCTTAAATCCAGTTCATTGGCTAAACTTTGTAAATCAGTGATTTCTTGTTTAAGAAGTGCTTGGTTTTTTTGTGCAATCAGGGTTGCAAAAGCTTTTTGATAAGCTTGTTGCAAATAGTCGGCTTTGACGGTTTTAGCAAGCGTGTTGTAATTAGGAATATAGCTTTCATTGACCTGATTTAACTGGATCTGATAAAGGTAATCGGTAGAGGCCGCTGTAAACATTTCAGTTTTTTCATTTACCTTTGCACTCATTACCTTACCCATAATGATACTTGTATCATTGTTGTCTGGGATTTGGGGTAAGTTGTCATTTTGGTTAATGTTTTTATAGTTACGTTCGGTAGCCTGCTTAGCAAAAACTTTTTTAGCAGCATCTAAAGCACTGTCCTTATATTTTTTTTGTTCTAGAGCAACAGATTGCCATTTAAAGCTGAGCTCTTTATTTAAACGTTCAACAGTACTTGGGCCTGGTTTGATTTTATCTAAAAGTTCAATGACGTGGTAGCCAAAAGATGACTTTACTGGAGCGCTGATTTGCCCCACTTTTAATGATTCAACGGCTTGCTTAAATTCTGGAACCATGGTGTCGGCAGCAAAATAGCCTAAGTCACCCCCCTTAGTTTTTGAACCTGGGTCTTCACTTTCTGCCATTGCAAGAGACCTAAAAGATGCTCCAGCTAGTAGACGACGATAAATTTTTTGGGCTTTATTCTTGCTGTTATCACCGCTAATTAATATGTGACGAGCATGATAGCGGGCTTGTGAAAGCTTTTCTCTTTGCTCTGGACTGTAGGCGGACTTTAATGTTTTGTTAAGGTCATCGTTGTTGGGTTGAGGTAAAAAGTTTTTTAAATCAAGCCAAAATAAAGAAAAGCTCCGTTGTTCTGGAATACGGTAGTTTTCTTTGTTTTGTTCATAAAAATTTTGGAGATTTTCTTGCGAGGCTTGTTCAATATCCAGTTTATTTTCAAGGATCTCACTGTTAAGCTTAATGTAGCTTACTTTTGCTTTGGTTTGATCAATAGCGTAGTTGGCTTTTAAAAGATGTAAAGGTGTTTTGCTTGTAGCGTTGATGGCTTGATACAAACTGTTAACCATGATTTTCTCCCCTTGCTCTTTTTCAAATTGAGCAGGGGTTTGTCCAAAGCGTGCAAGAATATTTTTGTATTGTTCAAAGCTGAAGCTCTGTCCACCTTGGGTAAATTGTTTTTGAATGCTCTCTTTAATTGCTTTTTTAGGCATGGTCATGCCCAATGCACGTGCTTGTTTAAGCAGAAGTTTTTGTTGAATTAAACCTTGCAACACTTGTTTTTGTAACATGTTAATCATTTCTGGAGGCAGGCTATTAAAATCCATACCTTGACTCTGCTGATAGGCCATCATATTTTGAAATGCTCTGGAAAGCTCGACTTGGCTGATTTCGGTACCATCAACTGTGGCGCTGATGTTTTCAGATATGGCACCTCCGCAAGAACCTGAAAAACCATAAAAACCGACCATGGCTGCGGCAAGGATAAAAAGTAAGAATTTAGCAAAAGGTGAAACCATACCGTCTCTCATGGATTGTAACATTGTGTAAAGCTCCTTAAATTTAGTGCCAAAGCAGTTTTGGCTTTATGGTTATTGACAGTTAACTTTAATGGCCAGATATAACTTATTTTTAGGGCTTTTGCCAAATATATTGATTTGAAGGGTTAAATAGCCACTTTGCACGATAGACCATGACTCGTATACCAATAAGTGTTGGAAAAAACACCGTTTTTATGAAAAAGAATGCATCAAAATGCATTAAT